>NZ_JASAUS010000331.1:0-4267 GCF_029953005.1 Bradyrhizobium sp. Mp27
AGGTCGGCAACGAGGACATCCGCAAGCAGCTCGCCGAAGCCAAGGAGGCGCTCGCCCTGGTCCGCGAGCTGGAGCCCAGCATCAAGAAGCTGCTCGCGCTCGCCGACCGCATCGAGCGCTCGATTGCCGAATGCGCAAGGGTCTTGAAGTGATGGACCTCTCCGACCTCGCACGCCGCAACACGATCTCGCTGGAGGTCAAGAAGGACGGGCTGACGCAGCGTCAGTCCGGTGACTGGCAGCTGCGCCTGACCATCGCCGCCATCGACATGGACAGCCGCATCACGCAGGCCCCGATGGGCACGCGGTTCGCCTGCGTGCTCGTCGAGGTCAACGACGACGAGACGCCGGTCGATCACGCCAGCATGGAGCGCGACAAGTGGCGCGACCTCGACCCCGCGAAGCAGGCGGGCATGCGCTGCAAGGAGCCGACGTTCTGGGCGTTCCTGCGCGAGGAGCTGCACTACGCGGATGTCGCCGACGAGGGGCACGCCGCCGACTGCGTGCGCCATCACTGCGGCGTCGCGAGCCGCAGCGATCTCGGCAAGCCGGGCCGGACGGAAGAACGGCAGAAGTGGCACCAGCTCGATTGCGCCTATCAGGCGTGGAGGAACAAGGAAAATGGATAAGCAACGTATGCTGGAGAACGCCGTGTTGGATGCGCCGGGCAAGCACGGCGCGACCTTCATCGAAGGGTTCGAGGCGCTGCTCGCCGTCATCGTCTACGGCGCGATCTCCTCGGGCAACACTAAGGAGGCGACGCTGAAAGCGATCACCACGACGCGGGACGACATGGTGAAGCACATCGAGGCGCGGCTCGACGAGATTCCGGCAGGCGAAGATTTCACGGTGGCGCTGTCGGAGCAGGTGAAGGCCGCGATGGCTGAGCACCCGGAGATGAAGGAGACCATGACGGAGATGCTCGCGCAATTGCGTCAGCATCTCGATGGCGTCCGCACCGGCAAGTACGCCGGCCCCAGCGAGGCGCTCGATGCGATGGGCGCGAAGCCGCTGGACCTCGACTCCCCGGAGGTGCGCCGCGTGCTCCTCGACATGGCCGACGACGATGACGACGAGTCCGGTGCGACGATCAATTGATGCGCGACCCACGGCAGCGTGACGAGGCGTACCTCGCCTACATCCGCACGCAGCCGTGCTGCATCTGTGGCGACGACACATCGACCGAAGCGGCGCATCTGCGCGTCGGTTCGATCAACGACGGGAAGCGGTACACGGGCATGCAGGAAAAGAGCCACGATAAATGGGCGCTGCCGCTGTGCTCGCGCCACCACCGCGAGAGCCACGCCTATGGCGACGAGCTGGGCTGGTGGCTGAGCTACGGCCTCAACCCGTTCCTGCTGGCGATGAAGTATCGCGCGCCAGGAGAATGACGGTGAAGAGGCGTTACAGCATCTGGGTGCGCGAGATCGGCAGCGACCACGATGTCGAGCTGATGCAGTGCGACAGCAATCCGCAGGCGCTCGTCGATGGTCTCTACGCCAAGCACCTGACCATCAAGACCGACACCTCGCGCAAGAAGACGAAGGTCGGACGCTACAGCTGGGTCCGTATCGTCGATAACCAGCCGGGGGACTGAACGTGAAGCGGCGCTATCTCAACATCGAGATCGGCCCGTATCTGCGCGACACGCAGAAGCTGTCGGCGATGCAGAGTGGCGCCTACTTGCACTTGCTGATGCACTACGCCGTCCACGGAGAGTTGCCGCACGAGGACGACGCCGCGATGCGGATGATCGCGCGGCTCGACACGCAGCAGTGGCGGCGCACCAAGCCGGTGCTCGCAAAATTCTTTGACGCGCACTGGCGCAACCCGCGCGCGGATCGGGACATGATGAAGCAGGAGCGCCTCGCGGTCCTGCGCGCGCTCTCCGGTCAGGCCGGTGGCCGGTCGAGCGGCATGAGCCGCCGCGCACGCTCCCGACTTGTGGACAACTAAAAATCTCTGGATAAAGCATGATGCGAGTTCGGCATCACCTTCGCGCCCGCACGCGAAGCGCGGTTCGCATCACTCGCGCGAGTCAAACTATTGAGATCATTCACGACAGCTGAAGCAAACGCGAAGCAAACGCGAAGCACGCAACGAAGCAATTGCTTCCAATACAAAACTTAAACAACTACCACCTTCTCTGGAGCTGGCGGCGAAGGGCTTGCCGGTGTGGAGATCGTGGCGCATAGCGCTCCACCTCACTCACATCGAGGTTGCCGATGCGGCTGCCACTCGACGACGCCGGGCCCACCCAGGAACGTCTCGCCAAGGCGGGCGAATTTTTCCAGCTCGTCGGCCGCTCGCGATCATCCCGCCGCATCACCATGCTGGACGACCCGCTGGGGAAGGCGCTGGTGCGCCGGATTCTGTCGGCGCCCGAATATCAGGCGTTGCGCCGCTACGCGCTGCACTGGGCTGCGGCGGGCCTGCAGGGGCCGCTCAACAGCGTCGATCTCAATCGCATCTACAGCTTCGACCCGGCTGCCATGAGCGGTCTGGCGCGGACGGAGGCGCAGCTCGATCACAAACGCACGTACTACGCCGCGAAGCAGGCAATCGGCTTCCGTCCCTCGTTCGTGGCCGATCAGGTCGCGTGCTTCGGGAGGGGGCTGCAGGAGACCGGCGCGAGCCTCGGGATGCGCTCGCCGTACCGGGCGCGGGAGAAGGCGGCAGAGCTGCTGAGCGACGCCGGGCACCGGCTCGGCGTGTTCTTCGACGCCTTGCGTTGAGGGGCGAATTGGGCGACAGTTTCGCTAGCTCACGCACTGCGCTTCGGCGTGATGGGTGAGCCGAAAAACCCCGGAGCCGCCCTCCGGGGTTTTGACGTTTCTAAGGGCGGGCGCACAGGCGAGAGCTAAGCTCGATCGTCACCGCCCTGCCACGCGATGACGATCTCGATGTTCTCGCCGAGCCGATCTGCGGGGAATTTCTCCGCATGTTCCAGCACTTGTTGCGTCGGCAGCACAAGGCTCGACTGTCCCTTAGGCGCGAAGCAGTTCCGGCCACTCTTCATGTAGAAAGCGCGACCGCCGTAGCCGGAACTGGGCGCATGCTCCAGATAGACGCGCCCGGCCTTGGGGTTTGTGCCAGTGATCTTGGTGACGATGAACCATAGGCGCGTCGCGTAGGTTTCGCGGATCACCGCAACGTCGCCCTCATTGGCGTTCCGATAATGCTCCGCGATCTGCTCTTGCGTCTGGGTAGCACTCGGATCGCCGGGGCGAGCGTGACCGAAGCCAGCGCGCAGGCCGCGCGAGGAGACGGTTGCGAGGGGAATTTTCTTCTTGGTGTCGTCGGTCATGCCTATAGCCTTGATTGGATTAACGCTCGATCTCGGGGAGTTGTTCGGGTGTCACCTTCGCCTGCAGCATCAGGCGCACGAGAATGGCGATGTGCGTGGGCACGAGGCCGTAGGTCTCGGCGATCCACGAGCGCACCGTGCGCGGCGTGGACGCGATGGCACGCGCGAATGCAGACTGCCGGTTCTCGCCGAAAATCTTGAGGAGCGCGGCGTCCAGCTCTGCGCCGGTCATGGGGCCGTTGAGGGGGATCTTACGCGGCGACATCGAGCTGCTCTTTCGGCTGCAGGCGGCCGATCAGGCGGATGACTTGCGCGGACTGCCACGACGACCCTTCGGCCGTGGTGATGCCGCGCGCATTGAGGTGCGCCGCGATCTGGCGCGACGACTGGCACATGACTGGCTCGACGATCTCGCGCAGGCTCTCGGCGAACGCGGCGGCGGCAGCAGCCTTGTTCAGGCCAGCCTTGGGCGCGCCCAGCTTGACGCCGCGCGCCTTGCAGGCGGCGAGGGCGGCCTTGGTGCGGGTCGAGATCATCTCGCGCTCCTGCTCGGCCAGCGCCAGAAACAGGTGGAGCTGGAAATTGTCGGCGTGCGGCATCTCGGCGACCTTGAAGGCGATCTTGCGCGCCATCAGGCCGGAGCCGAAGTGAACGTCGCGGGTGAGGCGGTCCAGCTTGGCGACGATCACGGTGCCCTTCGCCTTGGTGGCACGGGCGACGGCGGCGGCGAGCTGCGGGCGGGTCTCAAGTGCATCGCTGCCCTTGCCGGTCTCGTCTCGACGAAGGTCTCGACGACCTCGTAACCCTCGGCGGCGGCGAACGCGGCGATGGCGGCTTGCTGGGCCTCTAGCCCGTCCTATTCGTGAGAGTGCGGCTTTGGGGCCCGATTGATGCGGCCGAACATCTTGTCTGACGAGGCGCACAGGATTGCCTTCGGCTTTTCACCGCCTGACCACCCGTA
>NZ_JASAUS010000332.1:0-4227 GCF_029953005.1 Bradyrhizobium sp. Mp27
AACCTCGGCTTCCATGACTCGATGGAAGCCACTGTGGACCCTTATCCCGGGGTCCCGATTGGATGCCGATCACCCCGAAAACGGGGTCCTTATTCCATGCCGAAACACAACGTCCTTCCTGGGTGTGCTTCAGGATTGGAAGGTCATCGTCGCCCTGGGCACCTTCATCCTGATCGGCCTCGCACTCTGGATTTGGATGGAAAAGAAGTGATCAGGCAGTTCTTTGTGAGCTTGAACGACAAGCTCGGGCTCGGCGATCTGCTTTGGCAGATCGCCGCCTCCGACGTCGTGATCATTACGCTCGCGGCTCTCGTCTTCGTCTGCATGATCGTCGGCCACTTCCCGATCATCAGCAAGCTCAGTTTCATTGCGCCTTACGCGAGCGTGGCGGCGGCTCTTGTCTACGTCTTCCTCTCTGCGCAGGCGTTCCTTGTCGGCTACCGCTTCGCGGATGGCAGAGTCGAAGCCAAGGTATTGCGTGAGGCGATCTCGGTCCGCGACGGTGTGATCACCGGGCAGCGCGAGAGCCTCGACATGGTCTTCGACGCCGCCGAGACCGCAGTGAAGCAACGTGACGAAGCGGCGCAGCGCGCCCAAGAAGCTCAGGACCAAATCGATGAATATGAAAAACGCCTCAAGGGTCGCCCGAACGCTGCTTGCCTGCTCACTCCTGACGATTTCGCTGGCGGCGTGCAAGACCACCGAAAGCGTTAGGCCGTCGCCCGAGTTCGCCGTTCCTCACGAGTCGACTCTCGTTCTCGACGAAGTGCCCGCGCCGAAGGTGGTGCCCGGCATGGACGCGCGAGTGGCGTGGAAGCTCGAAGAGTCGGCGCGCAAGGAAGCAAACAAGCGGCTCCGCATTTCCCGCAGTAACGTGCGCAACGTGCGCCTGAAGGCCCAAGTCAAATGATCACGATCCCCGAATGGTTCATCGGCCTGCTCGGAACTGGCGCTGGCGCGATCATCGCGCTCCTTATCCGCAATGCGGTGGCGCACGCGAAGAACGAAGCGTCAGCGAAGGCCGGGCAGGCCATCGCCAATGAGGCGAAGGCCGCAGCCGCCGAAGCACAGCGTCTTGCCGCTGCGACCGAACGCGATCTCGCGCACTTCCGCGAGAAGGTCGCCACCGAGTACGCGACCGTCCAACTGCTCGACCGGATCGAAGAGCGGTTGGTTGGCGCGTTGGATCGCATCGGCGAGCGCTTCGATCAGTTCCTCTTGACGCAAGGCAAGTAACCGCGTGAAGCAGGTCGGCGCATACGCCTGGAACATCGTGATCGCCATCGACCAGCTTGCGAACGCGCTGCTTGGCGGATGGCATGACGAGACGATTTCAAGTCGCCTCGGCAAGTCCATCCTGAAGGGCGGCTGGGCCTCGAAGGTGCCGTGGCCGCGCTGGCTTTACGATCACTTCATTGAGTCCGTCGAGCCCGACGAAGACTGGAATATGGGCTACTGAACCGATCTCGCGCTGCGGTGTGCAACGGGCTTTGATGTCTCTGAATTTACAGAGAAGGAATTAGCCAATGTCCCGTGAGAATCCCTTTGCCGTTCCCTTCGATGGTCCCGCAATCGATTGGGTGCCTATTGTGCCGGGTGCCGCTCCGCTTGCGCAGCCGATCCGAGCGATCCGCGCGAACACCGCTGGCACCGTGACCGTCACGCTGAAGCGCGGTGGCGCGAGCCGCGTGATGAACTTCGCCGCCGGTGAAACGCGCACTATTTGGGCCACGCACGTCACGGCTGCGACCGCGACGGGCCTGGAAGGGGCAATCTAATGCGGCTCGGGTTCGGTATCGGGTTGTCATACCCGCTCGCAGGGGGGGCCCTGCCGCCGAACTTCATGTCCTATTCTGAGGACGTGTCGAAGTTCTCGTGGCTTACCGGCGGCACCGGAGCGGCTATCCCCCACGCCTTCTCGAACGGCGCGTCCTTGGCTGTTGGTGCTAAGCAGGCGATGCCCGACCTTCCCGGCGGTGAAGCCGGGAAGGGGTTCACCTGTACGGGTCTCTGCCAAGACCCCGATAGCACCGACATTTGGGTCGGCAACTTCGGGGCAAGTCGCGGCGGCTCGGGCGGCGTGTCGCTCCCCATCAGCATCGTGCGACTATCGGGTGACGGATCGACGCTGGTATCTCAAGTCCAGACCGTGCAAGGCATCGGCGGGTTGCAGGGCGTCGCGTTCGTCACGGCAGGCGCATTGCGTTGCTTGGCTTACGTCGGCGGCGCCGACAACAGCGTCCGTTTTGTGAATCGCGACGGCTCTGTCCCGCGCAGTCCGCTTGTGCTGCCCTTCGTGGTAAACGCGCTTGCGTGGGACAACGCCCGGCAGGCGCTTTGGGTCAGCGACGCCGCCAGCGGCGACGTGTGGTGCGTGACGATGAACGGCACGCTGCTCCAATACGCCGACTTCAACAACGGCTGGGGCGGCCCTATCGATCATATCTGCGTTGACCCGTCGCGGGGGACCGGCGGCTATCTCTGGCTCTCCGCTGGCGCGAACGGCTCGCCGGGCATCTTGCTCGCCTGGGACATCGCCAAGGATCAACTCGTCAATCGTTGGCTTCTGGATAGCGCGCAAGCGCCGGAAGGTCTTATTGCCAGCGGTAACGTGCTCAAGATTGTGACGGACGGGTTCTATCACTCGTCCGGCAGCACGCCGAACACGGCGGCCCCGTACAACGTCAATGAGATGCAGACCTACACGATCCCGTCTGTCACGCAATGGCGCTACGCTCGCGTGTTCAAGTCGGGCGAGCTTGTTGGACCGCCGGAAGCGGGCGGTCGCCAGCCCTATCATCTGATCCTCGACCGTGGCGATAGCGATACGAGCGCGGACCTCTGCATCGTGACTCGCGACGCAGATGCGTCGATCAACGGGCAGCTTGCGAACGTGGCGTTGACGGCGAAGTCATTCGACCCCGCAGTTACCACCAACGTGGGCCTGCGACTGCTCAGTGCTGGGTCGTTGGCGAACGTCACGTTCGGAGCCGCCTATGCCCGGCGCTCGTCTTCCGCTACGTTCGCCAGCGGCTCGAACAACACGCAGATCGGGACGCGCGGAACGCAGACGCCGGATCGCGCGATCAACGTGGTGGGTACGGCGCTCGCCGTAAACCTCGGGTCGGCGGCGCTCGCGTACAACTTTCGGCCCGGTGCCTAGTCGGTCGCGTGAAAACGATCCTGCGCCGTCCAGACGCAGGCCTTCTCTCCCTTCGGCCGAACGCAGGCAAGCACCGCGTTCGGCACTTCGACCACGAAGACCTCCGTGCCCTTGCCGAACGACTTGCATCCTTCGGCCGCGCCCTTCGCAACCCCAGCTTCAAAGTCAGCCTTCGCAGTCTGCAACACGGCGCGCATGCCATCGAGCGTCGGGCAGGCCAGGGCGGTCGTGTGAAGGACGCCAGACTGGCCGACTTCCAATCGCTGCGCCGCGTGCGCAGAGGCAGTTGCGGCGAGCAGGGCGGTGGCAATGAGGGCTACTCGAATGGGCATGTCACGGGCCTCCTAATCGCTACTGTAAGCCATCGCCGTTGAGGCGGAACGACTTCCGCAACTGACTTGGAGCACAGTCATGAAGAAGTAAACCCTTTCTCATGTCGCAACCTGATCGAGCTTTGATCCGAGACCCGATCTCGTTCTGACGGCGGCCTTCGTACCCGCCCGGCAACGCAAAAGCGTCGTGTACGTTTCGACGACCGAACCCGCATCAATGCCTTGAGAACGACTAGGGAGCCGTAGGCGACACGGCTTTGAGAGACCCGCCGGGGAGACCCGCGCGGGTCTCATTGTGTTTAGACGGCCCCTTAACCACGAAACCTAGCCCGTCCTATTCGTGAGATTGCGGTTTTTTAGTCCGATTGATGTGGCCGCACATCTGCTCTGACGAGGCGCACAGGATTGCCTTCGGCTTTTCACCGCCTGACGACCCGTACTTTGCAACGCGCTTGAGGTATAGGTTGGGCGAACGGGGGCGGACGCCCCGCCGGTCAAGGACCGAGCGGGAGCAGCGCGCCGGGCAAGCAGCGGATCAGGTCGGCTTCGGGACATGCCGCGGCAAACGCAAGGCGAATGCGGCTCGCGGTTTCGACGACCCGGGCTGCGATTTTCAAGAGACGAAGACGCAGCGTCGCGAACTCGGCAGCGGCCAATTCCCGGACTTTGGGAATGGCGTCGCGCACGGTCAGCATCAGCCAATAAGCGGCCGTATGGAGCACGAGACGGACC
>NZ_JASAUS010000333.1:0-4193 GCF_029953005.1 Bradyrhizobium sp. Mp27
GAAGCTCTTGCCCGGGAAACAAACTCAAACTAACAGTCCCTTGTCCTGCCTCGCGGGTGGAGGAATTTGACTGACCACACCCGGAGGAATTTGAAGTGACCCGCGGGGAGCCGCGAGATCGACAGGCCCGACGCCATCGACGGCGTGTTGAGCAGGCGCGGATCAGTAACTGCGAAGCGGGCCTCCGCAACGTCGGGGAAGCCCTCCTTTGCGAAGCGCGCCTTGTCCATTTCCTTGGCGAACTTCGCGCGGATGACGCCGGGCGCGTTGATCAGATAATCGCGCAGATCGGGCGACGTGACACCCGGCCAGCTCTCTGCTGCCGGGAAGTCCTTGCCGCGCGGCGCGCGCATCAGCGCATCGAACTCGGCCGCGCCCTTGCCGGTGACCGGCGCGTGCTTCAGCATTTCGCTGAGCGCGTCGCTCATGTGGTGCGAGAAGTCCACCGCGCGCTCGCCCATCGCCGTGTAAGGCGCGTAGACGTTGCCGTACTCGTCCTGCAGCCTGCGCACGCGGTTCGCCATGGTGGTCATGCGGCCCTTTTCGGAGGCCCAGGCGTGCGGGCCTTCGGCTGACATGAAGCCGTGGCCGCCCTGCAGATCGACCGGGTTGCTGATTGGCACATCACCGATCCTGCTGACCTGACCACCAATCGCCGCACGGTCGCCGAGCGCTGGCAGCAGCACGTTGCCCTGCAGCTGCTCTGGCGAGATCACGCGCTCTGTCGAGGCGCGCGGATTGACGATGGTGCGCTCCATCTCGGCGAGCGGCTTGCGCAGCTTCACCTCCGAGAGCCCGCGCCACATGGCAGGATCGCGCACGGCACCGGCACCGAGCACGGTCTCGCCTGCGGCGCGCGGCACACCGGCAAACGCACCCGCGCCCGTGGGCAGCATGGCAGCCTCGACGAACGGGGCCGGATCGTACTGCCCGGTCTCCATCTAGCGCTGGTTCGCGTCCATGGCGCGCATCGGCAGCGTGCCGAGATCGGCCAGCCCCGAGACGATCTTGACCGCCGTCTTTGCTGGCGCGGTCGCCAGCGCGAGCAGCTTGTCGGAAATGCTGGGCGTGCGCTTCAGCTCGCCGAGCGGCCTGAACTCGCCGTATCGGTCGCGGAGGAGGTCTGCGGCGCTTTTGTAGTCGCGCCTTGGCTCCTCGTCCGCCATCGCTGCGTTACCTCTGCCCTCGTGCGCTCATCTTTCAGATCAATCACCGTGACGCCCGCAGCGCGGGCCTGCCTGCACATATCGGCGGTGCCGTCGCCGCCAGGAAACGCGATCACGAGCTGCGGCTTGCCCTCGGCCAGCATCTGCTTGTTGCGGATGGGCCCGGCGCTGTTGCCGTGCAGCCGCCAGTGCGCCGGAAACATCTCGACCGGCACCTTGTGCTCGCCCGCCCAGCGATGCGCGCAGGTGTCCGCGCCCTTCGCCCTGCCGTGGATCAGCAGCGTGAAGTGATGAAGGTCGTGCAGCATGTCGAGATACTTCTTGACCGCCGCGTAGTTTTCGAAGGTGCGCCCGCCGCACACGATCACGTTCATTGCTTGCGCTCCACCGTGATCACGCCGCGACGGCGCAGAGCTGCGGCGGTGCGGCTGCGCAATGAGTGCTCGAACCCGCGCCTGTCGCCGCGCATCAGCTTGGCGAACAGCAAATCAATCACCCTCTGCTCCTGCGCAGAGCGATATTTGCGCAAGTCGCACACGAGACGCAGGTCGTGCGCGGACTCGGTCATGACGGCAGCTCGCGCGCGATGGCGTCGGCGAGCGCGTGGACATCGATGACGCCGATCACCTCGAACTTGTCGGGCGTCTCGACTGGCACCAGAGAGACCTTGCGGTCGCGCTGCTGGCGCTTCAGCTCGTCGCGGAGGATGTCGATGAGATCGTCACGGCTCACGATAACCTCTTGCGGGCGTCGATGATCGAGACGTTCTGCGCGAGCAGCTTGAAGGTGCGGATTGCGCCCGCGCTGTTGGCGAGCGCGCGCCATTCGACCGGCAGCTGGTCGCTCAGAAACCGCGCGACGTGCGGCGAGAGCGTGTCGATGTCGTGCTTGCGCAGAAAATTCTTCACCGCCTCGACGCTGTCGATGTTCGGACGGAGCGCGGACGGGTTTAGCTGGAAGATCACCTGCTCCAGCACCGTGACGCGGGCCTCGAGCCGCGCGATCTGGGCGTTCGTCTGGCTGCGTTCAGTCATGACGCAGTGCCCTCCGCGCGATCTCTCCGACCGACATGATGACGTGGCGCATGCAGTGCGCTGAGATGCTGTCGAGGCTGATGCCTGCAGCTTCCAGCGCGGCGCGCGCCTTCTTCAGATCGGGTTCGGGGAAAACAGAGAGAGGATAGGCTTCAGACCACTGCACAATCGATTGCAGCCCGTCTTCCATCGCTTCGCAACGCTCGCACATCATCGTCTGTCCTCGATGATTGGAGCCGGGCCAGTGCAGATTGGGCTGGGGGGCTGAGGCTGCACTGCCCGACAAGGCCCCGATGACACCGCTCCGGGGCGACCAGAAGCGGCATGTCGGGGCTTGCCGAAAAATACGCACAAGTCGCCCGTGTCGTAAAGAGTTCGACTTACGGAATTTGGGTGAGATGCTCAGAAATCTCGCGCACGCGCCAACTCTTACGAGCGCAGTATGCGCGCAGCTCGTTATCCGTCTTTCCGATTGCCCACTTCAGGATCGGCGCGGCCTCCGTGATCTTGCCGCCCTGGGCGATGAGGCCTAAGCGGGCAGTCCAGTTCAGAGCCATAGCCACGCGAAGAACGCTGTGATGATGGCCCAGCCTATGAGCTTTTCAGCGAGCACCTGCGCATAGCGGAAGTCGCTCGCGCCGTAGGCATCGAGGTCGAGCTGGCGCATGGCTTCCAAGAAATAGCCGCCGCTCACGAGGACAAAGAGTACTGCCATCATGACGTGGAATGTCTGGTCGCTCATGGCTGCGGTCCAGTGTTAGCATCAGGTTGACCAGCAGTTCGATGTGGCGCGGCACCGGCAGCTTGCCGTTCACCCACTTGCGCACGGATCGCGGAACGCTCGCTCCCATCGCTTCCTTCGAAAGGTTGCCATTCATGAAGCGCCGGCTGGCGTTCTCTGCGCAGTCTCGGCCACAACACCGCCGAACAGTACCATGCCAGCTGTAAGATGATCTGGGCCAGAATTTCAATGATCACTGCTTGGTCTTCAATGGGGTGAGATCTCCAGCGCCCGGCTTAGATCTACACCGTCAGCCATGTAGATCAATGCCCGTGTCATTCGCTATCGACGAACACAGTGTCCGTCATCGACGAACGCGCTCGTGGGCCAAATCGCGGCGCGGTCAAGCGACGTTTCGCGAGCTGATCAAGGGACGCGAGAAGAAAGTAACATCGCCACTGCACAGAAGTGCGGCGCGGTGATCTGGAGAAACATGGTGGTGCCTGCGGCAGGGATCGAACCTGCGACCTAACGCTTGGACGCCCATGAGAGAGGTTTAGAAGGCAGTCTGAGACATTTCCTCGGCCTCTTCTTTTGCCAGCACCCTAAGCATTTCAATGCCGATGTCGCCTTCCTGCGGCGACCTGATGAAGTCGAGCTTGCCCACGGACTGTTCGACGGTTGCGATGACTGCAAGCGCATGGTTAGCCGTCGGAACTTCGGTCGTTAAAACCGCGACATTGCTTCGCCTCCGAAACCCGATGGTGTAGGTCATCTCTGCCTTCCGAAGTTTCACCGGCTAAAAGGGCGTCTCCAGCGCGCTGCGGCCCCAAACGTCCGGGAGGCCTAGGACAGGAGCCGGGACGCCGGGCCGCGAGCGCGCGGCTTGTCAAGCGCACTGAAGTCACTCTCTGCTTTCGGTTCGTCCGCGCGCTCTCAAATGTTATGTTGCTACATTAAATTTGGAGATAGCTCGCCTTCCGACACGTCTTCAACAGGAACGCTGGCGCTCGACCAGCATTTGCATCGCGCTTCGGGCCCGTGTCACAGCTTTTGCTCGAAGTGCGGCTCCAGCTAGCGACAGGCACCGTAAGGCTGTGCGTCAGCGATAGAGCAGTGCTAGGACCATCAATGCCGGTGCAATCATGCCCGCCAGGATAATTAGCCCGTCTTATTCGCGAGAGGGCGCCTGAGAGGCTGGCGAGCGTGGTGTAAAGCGCTGATGCGGCGTAGGATTCGGTTGTGAAGCCAACCCCATCACCTCAACCGCGA
>NZ_JASAUS010000334.1:0-4193 GCF_029953005.1 Bradyrhizobium sp. Mp27
GTCAACGCATACAACGACAGAGCCGAGCCCTTCGTCTGGACCAAGAAAAAGGTCCGTCAACGCCGTTTCAAAGGCCGCCGTATCACTCAGCTCTGATTCCGGGTACTAGAACCTAGACCAAGACAACTACCACCTTCCCCGGTACTGCGCGCGAGGGCTTGCCGGTGAGGAGATTGCGGCGCATAGCGCTCCACCTCACTCACATCGAGGTCGCCGATGCAGCTGCCAATCGACGATGCCGGGCCCACCCAGGAACGTCTCGCCAAGGCGGGCGAATACTTCCAGCTCGTCGGCCGCTCGCGATCATCCCGCCGCATCACCATGCTCGACGACCCGCTGGGGAAGGCGCTGGTGCGCCGGGTTTTGTCGGCGCTCGAATATCAGGCGCTGCGCCGCTATGCGCTGCACTGGGCTGCGGCGGGCCTGCAGGGGCCGCTCAACAGCGTCGATCTCAACCGCATCTACAGCTTCGATCCGGCGTCCATGAGCGGACTGGCGCGGACGGAGGCGCAGCTCGACCACAAGCGCACCTATTACGCCGCGAAGCAGGCAATCGGCTTCCGGCCCTCGTTCGTGGCCGATCAGGTCGCCTGCTTCGGGAGGGGGCTGCAGGAGACCGGCGCGAGCCTCGGGATGCGCTCGCCGTACCGGGCACGGGAGAAGGCGGCCGAACTGCTGGGGGACGCCGGGCACCGGCTCGGGGTGTTCTTCGACGCCTTGCGTTGAGGGGCGTTTTGGAGCAAGTTTTCGCTACTCACCGCACTGGCGCCTCTCGATGCCCCTTGGTGCGCCGGGCCTCCGTGATCGGCGAGACAAGAAAGGCCCGGCCTCAGCAGCCGGGCCTTCAGCGTTTCAGCTGCAGCCATTCCTACACGAAGAACGGCAGCACGCAGAAGACGAGCAAGAACAGGCCGACCAGCGTGTAGCCGAGAGGCCTGAAGACGTAAGGGCCCAACACCTCGTCGCCGATCCACTCGGCAACCTTCGGAAAGCATTCCTGAATGAACGAGGTGGCGACTACGACGATGAATGAACGCGGCCAGCCAATAGTTCATCGCTCGATCTCCGGCAGCTGCGCGGGCGTCACCTTCGCCTGCAGCATCAGGCGCACGAGGATGGCGATGTGCGGCGGCACCATGCCGTAGGTCTCGGCGACCCAACTGCGCACGGTGCGCGGCGTCGAGGCGATGGCGCGCGCGAACGCGGTTTGACGGTTCTCACCGAAGATTTTGGTGATAGCGTCGTCCAGCTCCGCGCCCCTCATGGGAGCATTGAGGGTGGTCTTACGCGGCGACATCGAGCTGCTCATTCGGCTGCAGGCGGGCGATCAGGCGGATGACTTGCGCGGACTGCCACGACGAACCTTCCGCCGTGGTGATGCCGCGCGCATTCAGGTGCGCCGCGATCTGGCGCGACGACTGGCACATGACCGGTTCGATGACCTCGCGCAGGCTCTCGGCAAACGCGGCAGCGGCCTTGGCCTTGTTCTGGCCAGCGTTGGGCGCGCCCAGCTTGGTGCCGCGCGCCTTGCAGGCGACGAGGGCGGCCTTGGTGCGATCAGAAATGTCCTGTCGCTCCTTCTCGGCGACGGCGAGCATGATGTGGAGCTGGAAGTTGTCGGCGTGCGGCATCCCCGCGACGCGGAAGGCAACCCGGCGCGACATCAGACCGGAGCCGAAGTGAACGTCGCGGGTGAGGCGGTCCAGCTTGGCGACGACTACGGTGCCCTTCAGCTTGGTCGCCAGCGCGATGGCGGCGGCGAGCTGCGGGCGCGTCTCAAGAGCATCGGAGCCCTTGCCAGTTTCGATCTCGACGAAGGTCTCGATGACATCGTAACCCTCGGCGGCGGCGAACGCGGCGATGGCGGCCTGCTGCGCCTCAAGGCCTAGACCGGAGCGGCCCTGCTTCTGGGTCGAGACGCGGATGTAGGCGACGGCGGTCTTCATGGGGCGGCTCCTCGGCTGTCGCTTCGTTATAGGAAGCAAATGCCTATTCCGTCAAGTCCCATATATCATGGCGCCGATCATGATGAGCGCGGGCAGTAAGCCCGCCAAGACGATCAAGACCCGAAACCAAAACTCACTCACAAATCAACTCGCTGGGAGGGCAATACTCCAACCGACAATCTCCGCTGAAGCCATCGAAAATGACAAATTACGGACGAAGCCAAGGTTCCAGCTGCACATTGGCGTGTACTTAGGTACAATGACCTAAGAGCTCGCTCTCCAATACGCTGCTGCTCCCTTAGAGAAGTCGAAGCTCGAAGGTTTCTCATTCCTGCACGCATGCCTAAGGGTGGAGAGGGGGCCGCCATGTTTGTTCGCACCACGGATCAACGCCTTCGACCCAACACACTCGGCGATCTCGGCTTTACGAGTGCGCCACATCCAATGGTCAAGCTAAGCGAATTTACGTACCGAAAAGGCAAGGAAATCTTCGGCGAAAAAGAACCGGCCGAGTACGTCTATCAAATTAAACGTGGCGCTGTGCGAAGTTATAAGATGCTATCTGATGGTAGGCGTCAAATAGGCGCATTTCATCTAAAAGACGATATCTTCGGACTCGAGAATGGTGCGAACCATCGATTTACCGCAGAGGCCGTCGTCCAAACCACCGTGTATTTAATGAAGCGAGTAAGCCTCCAGTCCATGGCGGACACGGATGCCGCGATTTCGCGCAACCTGCTTACCATGACAACGGCCAATCTGGAGCACGCGGAAAATCACATGCTGCTTCTAGGCCGAAAGACGGCTGTTGAAAGGGTTGCCGCATTCTTGATTGAGATGGACCGCCGAACCGGATCAAGCAATGTGTCGTTGCCGATGTCTCGGCGCGATATCGCGGACTACCTCGGATTGTCGCTGGAAGCGGTTTCGCGCGCAGTGTCTCGATTGCATTGCGAGGGCGTTCTCAATTTTATAGGCAACACCCAACGCGAGATTGTCATCCTCGATCTAAGCAAGCTTCATAGCTTTGATCCGCAAGGATAACTCGGACATCTGGATAAGTGTTTAGCTTAGGGCGGCCCATTGATTGGCTCATTGGGTGCTGGCTGGATGTGTCGTCATGAAGCAGACGGACGAACCACGTCCCGATGAACTACCGGCGCCCGAGCCTTCCCGCTTGGATGAAGCGCGGCGGATCGTGGAGGAATACGCGAAAGATCTGCGCGAAATCATTCAGAAGCTTCGTCGCAAGTTGAACTGACGGCCTTTATGTGGTTCGGAACTCCCAGTTCTCCTTCGATATCTCACTCTGGCCCATCGCGACACGTGGTCGGTATCGGAGCGAAGCGGTCACACGCCTGCTGCGGCTCGCCAAGCCGTTGAGAAATTCAGCGATCTGATAAGGCCAAAGCTGTCCATCGGGCGAATGCCGAAATCATTGCAAACGTCTGGCACCTTCCGATTGGCGCGTTGTTTGCTCGGTTTCGAGATTTCGGCAGTCACGACGCAGCGTTGGTCGGGCGACTTCAATGCGTGCGAAATGAGGAAGGGATCTCTACCAATAATCTCGATTTCTTGATCCGTCAGATCGCGCGCATAGCCTTCTTCAATAACCCGCCGAAGTAGGTCAACGTCTACATCTTCTTCCAGGTCAATGCGTGTAGATGGTCCCTCTCTGAGATCCAAGCGGCGACTTCGTCGGTGCCTTCTCTGATCTCTTCCACCATCTCAAGTGGAATTTTTAACTGACCTTGCGCCCCCTGATGCAGGAGCCAATCCCAAAATTCGGGGATGCGGTCCAACGGATAGTATTCCCTGTTGGCGGTAATAAGGGTGCTGGCATCGAGCAGATGTAACAATCGTCACCCCTGCGCCGCGTTAAAACCGGCCGATCCGGCCCCGACCACGCCGTAGACATTGGAAGCTTTGACGCCGAGAACCTTTCCCGCCTTGGTGGGGGAAAGTATTCGCTCTGCGAGCATGCGACCCGTCAGGTTGACGAGCGCGTCACCTAACCGATGACGCCGCACCACGTAGTAGTTCGGCCCGCCTTCGCGCTCCCGATTTCTTTCGCGTTCCGATGCGCGAGCCGCTTTCCACTGACTACGGAAGAGGGCAGTCAACCGGCTCCAAAGCTAGAGCTGGCCCCGGTTGTTTGGACAGCGCCCCGCTGGATTTAAGTGGATTCCTGCCGGGTTATGCTGAACGCGGGGCTTTACGGTTTTGTCGTTGCGTCGGGAGGGCGTA
>NZ_JASAUS010000335.1:0-4049 GCF_029953005.1 Bradyrhizobium sp. Mp27
CTCTTATGGATAGTTGCTGCGTAAGCCGGCACCAGCGTGTCGAGCTCGCCAAACTCATAAATGACCGAGCGGCCGTCGAAGCTTGCGGTGAGTTCGCTGTCTTCGGAACTGACATCGTCGATATAACCGATGTCACCGTTATAGACCTCCTTGTCGTAATCGTTTTCGATCTGCATCACTTTGTCGCCGGACGCGAACGTCCAACCGAAGCGTTCAACCTTGCGCTCGCCGGCGGGGTTCAGAGCCGCCTGCAGTTCAATGTTTAGCGAGCGCGCACCGACGCCGCCCCGGTTCATTGGACACAGAACCTGAATGTCCCGAATTGGGTCGAGGCCGAAACGATTGGGGATCCGTGTCTTCACCAACTCGATGATACGCTGTACGGCGGTTTCTGGATCGCCCGCTTGCACGAAGTAGAAATCGCTATCCGTGCCGGGCGGGCTGAGATCGGGGATGGCCCCCTGATTGATGCGATGTGCGCTGATAATGATGCGGCTTTGCGCGGCCTGCCGGAACACCTCGGTGAGACGCACCACCGGCACAGCACCGGATGAGATGACGTCGGCCAGCACTTGGCCTGGCCCAACCGAAGGAAGCTGGTCGATGTCGCCGACGATCAAAAGGGCAGATCTGTCTGGCACGGCCTTGATGAGTGACTGCATCAGCACGACGTCTACCATTGAGGCTTCGTCGACAACAAGCAGGTCGCAGTCGAGCGGATTGTCTTCGCCGCGCTTGAAGCCGCCGCCCTTGGGGTCAACCTCCAGCAGCCGGTGGATCGTCCTGGCCTCAAAACCGGTCGCTTCGGTCATGCGCTTGGCGGCGCGGCCGGTCGGCGCGCATAGCAGGAGCCTCACGCCCTTTGCTGCGAGAATGCGGAGAATACCTTTGACGATGGTGGTCTTGCCGACACCAGGACCGCCGGTCATGACCAACGCTTTGGACATCAATGCGAGCCGGATCGCAGCGACCTGGCTTTCGGCAAGGGTAAGCCCGATTCGTTGCTCGACCCAAGGCAGTGCCTTGTCGGGATTGATCCAGGGCCACGGCAGTGTGCCATTCGCAAGCCGGATCAGTCGCTCGGCAATCGAACGCTCCGCCCGATGCAGGCCCGCCAGAAATACGCATGACGTTTCGCCTACGCTGTCCGCGATGACTGTGCCTGCTGTCCGTTCGAGATCAAGCGCAATGCGCACCAGTTCCACCGGGACCTCAAGCAGCTTCTCGGCAAGCGGCACCAGTTCATCCGTCGGCAAACCGCAGTGCCCTTCGTCCATCGCCTCGGTCAGCCCATAGGAGATCCCGGCCCGAACCCGAATCATTGCGGTCTTTTCGATGCCGAGTTTCATCGCGATCGCGTCGGCAGTCTTGAAGCCGATGCCGCGAATGTCACGCGCGAGGCGGTAGGGGTTCTCGGTCATAACCTGTACGGCGTCCGCGCCATAGGTCTTATAGATGCGCACCGCCCGGGCTGTGCCGACGCCATTGCTGTGCAGGAAGACCATGATTTCGCGAACGATCTTCTGTTCAGCCCAGGCGGCCGTGATCCGGTTGGCCCGAACCGGGCCGATGCCCGTTACCTCGCGCAGGCGTTCGGGCTCCGCCTCGATGGTATCGAACACTTTCTCACCGAAGGCGCGCACCAGCTTCTTGGCATAGACTGGCCCGATGCCGCGGATCATTCCGGAGCCGAGGTATTTCTCGATGCCGTCGAGTGATGTCGGTTCCGAGGTCTTTAAGAACTTCGCCCTGTACTGTTGGCCATGGGTGCGGTCATTGACCCATTCGCCCGATGCGGTAATCCACTCGCCAGCGGAGATCACCGCGGCGTGCCCGACTACAGTGACCAGTTCGCGGTGGCCGCGCGCCTTGATCCGCAAAACGCAGTAGCCATTCCCGTCGTTGTGGTATGTGACGCGCTCAACAAGGCCAGCAAGAACTTCCCGGCTTGATGGTTTCGGCTGCGGTTTCATGCGGATCGTCGCATCATCTGTTCCGTCGCCGAGAGCACCATTTGCGGACAGCTCTCTTCCCCGAACCCAATTTGCTCAGTTGGATCGTCGTTGGCAAGCCACCACGGTGGTCAACCCCCTTCGGAGCCCACCGAGTTGGCATGCATAGCGTGACTGCATGGCCGATCAATGGGCGTCCGGCGATATGTGTCGGTAGCCGCCGTGCGGTGCAAGAATCGAACTGTAAAGGAGGCCAGCCAGTCGTGATTTCGCTTTGCGGTTACCGCCGGCCGCGGCAACCTTGGTCTCGACCAGCAGCCGATCAATCGTGGCTGCGCTGACGCCGAGCACCAGTGCTCGATCGGCCTGGTCCTAGCTTGAGCCGGCCATGCCGCTCCAGCGAAGGCAGCAACGTCGGAATCATTACCCTGAGCCGCTTGCCGCAGATCCGATCCGAGGCCTCCCATAGCGCCACCAGTGTGAATCTGCGTGGGGTCCGGACGCCGATCGGCGTCCAAGTGCTTGATTGACTTCGCGCGTGCGGGGTCAATGTTCAGCGTCGATTCACAATCGCCCCCCGGGCAATTACGGGTGCCGCAACGAGCGCCTTGCAGTTGCGCTGCGGAAGAAGCAAAAGGAGGCAATCTTAGCATCGGCTTTTTCAATGGCGTTACAAAAGCAAAAGATCACCAAAGACCAGCTTCATGAATTGATCCTAGAACGGTTTGGACTGACCAACTTCTTTCAGGTCAGCGAGGACAGGCAGCTCGGGTTTCGCACAACTGTGGTAGCGGCGCCGGAGGATCTCTGTGAGTTACATTCTCGGCTCGAACGTATTTGCAGTGAGTTGCGGCCAAGATTTGAGTTAGAGTAAGTCACGACCTCAGGCGGGATCTTCGAGGGGCTTTCGGCTGATTGGCGTTGGTCGAAGTATCTATATCTGGGCTCCGGTGTGTGTGTGTGTGTGTGTGCGTAAGTTCACAGAAGCATCGCAGACCGGGTGCTAGATATTCTTCGCGAATATTATTGCGGTCGTTCATATTGGTGACGGAGTTTACGGTGAATTACATGGCACCGATACAGGCTAGGTTCCTCGTACGAAGAGGAAGCGTCGACTGGATGGTTTATGATCGGGATCGCAAGGGGGCGGCCCAACTGAAGGATTACAGCTTGGCTGAGAAGCTGACGAAGGAACAAGCCGAGCAGATTAAGCAGCGGCTGGAGACGGCTTGACCGACGTTTGCAACGACTACCGGTGCTCGCACAACGTCCAGATGGACGCGGCGAGATGGCCGGACGAGATGCGGCTATCCGGTCTCCAGCCGCGGTTCACTTGCACAGTCTGAGGCAAGCGCAGCTCAATCATTCGTTCGGTCGATGAGCCGCCAAGGATGGGCACGCGCGGCTGACGGGGGCTACCCTGCCCAAGTTTGGCCGACATGGCCCACATGCTGGTACGAGCCATCTAAGGGGCTATCCGTTGACCTTGGCGGTGTCGTCCGGCAACGTCGTCGCCAAGGCTCTCACGCGCACATTCGGTCAATCGGTGCGAAGTGGTGGCGGTCGGAGTGTGCAGGCTAGCTGAAGCATCATTCCAACGGGCCGCGCCAAACTCGCGAGCGTTTGTAATCTTACAAATGTCACAGCCGCTGGCTAGAAACGTATCGACTGATCAGCACGGGCTCTTTCAATTGGCCATATTGCGATGGCGGCGAGCGAAGAGCACGCTCGCGGAATCCGCGGCGGAGCATCGCAAAGGAGTACAGATGTTCAAGAGACAGGTGTCGGGCCGCAAGCTTAAGTGCGCAACCAAGCGACGTCGAGCGAAGCCGAAGCGGACAGCGCGTCGTCAACTTGACGGAGCGTTCAACTTTGCAACGCGCGTATTGTCGAATTTCGACCCGACCACGGGGGTCGAGGGTGAAATACGGGACCGCATGGTCAGGACGGCGGAAGGGCGCTTCTATTTGATAGAAGGTCCAGACATCAAGCCGGGTGCTCGTGAAGTCGTAACGCCTTATAGGCTCGAAGATGTCTTTGCGTGGTTGCAGGATTGTCCGGAGCAAATCGAGCGGACAGTGATCGTCGGCAACGCCA
>NZ_JASAUS010000336.1:0-3944 GCF_029953005.1 Bradyrhizobium sp. Mp27
GACCGTGGTCGATCTGGAGACGGCGACGCCGGCCTGGGCCGAGCTGCCGGCCACCGATCCGGACCCGCGCGCGCTCGGCCTCACCTCACGCCATCTCGCCTATGTGATCTACACCTCCGGATCCACCGGAACGCCCAAAGGGGCACAGAATGAGCATCAGGCTATCGTCAATCGCTTGATTTGGATGCAAAACGCCTATGGTCTCAAGACAACTGATGTCGTGTTGCAGAAGACGCCATTTGGCTTCGATGTCTCGGCCTGGGAGTTCTTCTGGACCTTGCTTGAAGGGGCGACCCTGGTGCTGGCGCCTCCGGATGCGCACAGAGATCCCGCTGCATTGGTCGACTTGATCATCGGCGAGCGCATCACGACGGTTCACTTCGTGCCATCCATGCTGGTCAGCTTTATGGATGCGAAGAGTGTTGACCGCTGCACGTCGCTGCGGCGTGTTTTATGCAGCGGCGAGGCGCTTCCTGCCGCCAGTGTGCACAAGGTTCGGCGCCTCTTGCCTTGGACGGGCCTGCACAATCTGTACGGTCCGACGGAAGCTGCGATCGACGTGACAGCGTGGAGTTGTCCGGATGAGTTTGAAGTCGCCATTGTCGCGATCGGCCGTCCGATTGCGAACACGCGGGTGTACCTGCTGGACGGTCATGGCGCGCCGGTTCCGTTTGGGGCGGTGGGAGAGCTTTACATTGGCGGGGCGGGTGTTGCGCGCGGCTATCTGAACCGGCCGGAGCTGACGGCGGAGCGGTTCATCGCCAGTCCGTTTGTGGACGGCGACCGGCTGTACCGGACTGGCGATCTGGCGCGCTATCTGCCGGACGGCAATCTTGAGTTTTTGGGCCGCAACGACGAGCAGATGAAGATCCGCGGCTTCCGGATCGAGCCCGGCGAGATCGCGGCACGGCTTTGCGAGCACCCGATGGTGCGCGAGGCGGTGGTGGTGGCGCAACAGGATGGCACCGGCGAGAAGCGGCTGGTGGCCTATGTGGTGGGCGCGCCCGAGGCCGGCTCGGAAGAGACAGATGGAAGCGACCTTGCCGGCGCCTTGCGCGCGCACATAAGTGCGCAGCTGCCGGGCTACATGGTGCCGGCGGCGTTTGTGCGGCTGGCGTCGCTGCCCTTGACGGTGAACGGCAAGCTCGACCGCCAGGCGCTGCCGGCGCCGGAGGACGATGCGTATGCGCACCGGAGCTACGCGCCGCCGCGCGGCGAGGTCGAGACGATGCTGGCGCAGATCTGGGCCGAGCTTCTCGGTGTGGAGCGGGTCGGACGCCACGACCACTTCTTCGAACTGGGCGGCCACTCACTGCTGGCGGTGCAGCTGATCAGCCAAGCACTAAACCGAGGATTAATGTTGGGTGCTGCCGATCTTTTCCAGGCCCCGGTCCTGAAGCTGCTTGCGTCGAAAGTTCACTTGGACCACCTCCGTCACACAGCTGGAGTGCTGCCGGTACGGACGAACGGATATCAATCACCCCTATTCTTCGTTCCGACCGGTTACGGAGATTGCTCATACGTCCTATCGTTGGTGAACGATATGGAAATAGACTGCCCTGTCTACGCTCTGCCATGGTCATCGTTCAACGAAAATGATCCGCCAACGCTCGAAGCGATAGCCGCGCAGGTCGTTTTGGCCGTGAAGAAAATCCAGCCGCGTGGCCCCTACCGTCTTGCTGGATATTCCTCGGGGGCAATCTTGGCTTACGCGATTGCCCAGCACTTACTGAGCATCGATGACGCCGTATCGTTCATTGCTTTCATCGATGTCACCCTTTCCGCAACTCCGTCGAACATGTCGGCCGCGCAAATAGCGCTCGAAATGATTTTCGAGCCTCTCGAAACTCTAGATGCTGAACGCTTCCAACTCTTGGAGCGTCTTGCCAAGGAATGCTCAATTACTGAGTTGCTTCAGAAGGCACAGCAGATCGGCGCAATAACGATAGACGAAGAACTCTACGATACGGCTTCAATGTACGCACACTTTCACCAGGCACTGCAGTCATACGAAATTCCCCCCCTGCCATTGGAAATACATCAATTTTATGCCGCCGAGCCTTCTAGGGGGCGGCGTGTGCGAGCCGACGCTTCGATGGGTACAGAACAGAGGTCACCTATGCGCGGCTGGGACCGGATCCTGGATGTCGCGGCCATTCATGCCGTGCCGATTCCCGGTGATCATTTAACCCTGATGAGCGTTCGGGAAAATCGTCGGGTTCTGGCCGCTATTCTATCAAAGGCCTTAGCAACTGATCCAATCCCTAGAACCTTCGATCAACACGGCAGCGGTACCTGAGCTGTCGCCACGCGAGTTGGCCGTGCGGTTCACCGACGAACGAAAGTACTTTGTCTCCGAGGCGTCGGTCTATCGGCTGCTGAAGGCGCATGACCTCATCACCAGCCCGGCCTACGTGGTGATCAAGGCCGCGAACGAGTTCAAGGACAAGACGACGGCCGTCAACCAGCTCTGGCAGGCCGACTTCACCTACCTCAAGATCACCGGATGGGGATGGTACTATCTGTCGACCGCGCTTGATGACTTCTCGCGCTACATCGTGGCATGGAGGCTTGGTCCCACCATGTGCGCTTCCGATGTCACAGCCACCCTCGACCAGGCACTCGCCGCCTCCGGTCTTGACCACATCGCCGTCGCGCACCGGCCAAGGCTTCTCAGCGACAATGGCTCGAGTTACGTGGCAGACGATCTGGCCAAGTGGCTCGACCAGAAGGGCATGCAGCATGTGCGCGGCGCTCCGTACCATCCTCAGACCCAGGGAAAGATCGAGCGCTGGCATCAGACGCTCAAGAACCGCATCCTGCTCGACAATTACTACCTACCCGGTGATCTCGAACGTCAAGTACGGGCCTTCGTCGAACACTATAATCACCTCCGCTATCATGAGAGCATCGACAACCTCACGCCGGCCGATGTCTACTTCGGCAGGGCTGAGGCGATGCTCGCAGAGCGAAAACGCATCAAGCGCGACACCATCGCAAACCGGGGATGTCCCGGGTTCTGTTGAATTACTGAAGAGGTCGGCGTTGCCCACCTTGAGCCGGTAGGCTCGGGGTGCTGATTCCACAAAGGAGAGCAACGCCATGACGAGAGATATCACACCGGCTGGTTGGCCGGCGACCGGGGCTGTGGACGAAGCGTTTGCGGAAGTGGGGGCGAGCTTCGACCGGTTCTGCCTTGCGGCAGGGATCGAGGCGCTCGGCACGATGATGGAGGCGGATGTCACGGGGGCCTGCGGGCCGCGCCACGGTCGCGATGCGGCGCGGCGGGCGCACCGTTGGGGCCGAACGCGGGGACGGATTGGTTTCCACGGCGGCAAGATCGAGGTCGAACGCCCGCGGGTCCGGGGCGTGGACGGCCGCGAGGTCATGATCCCGAGCTGGGAAACGGCGGCGCAGGAGGACTGGCTCGGTCGCTGGGCGATGAACCTGATGCTGATCAATGTGTCGACGCGCCGGTTCGGCCGCGCTGTCCGGCTCCCGGAGGGTGACGTTCCGGCACCACTCGGATCGGGGATTTCGAAATCGGCGGCCTCGCGGAGGTTCGTCGCGCTGTCGGCGGCGCGGCTGGCCGACTTCATGGCTGCCGATCTGTCCGCGCTCGACCTTCTGGTGGTCCAAATCGACGGGCTGCATCTCGGCGACGATCTCGTGCTGGTCGCCGCGATCGGGGTTGACGGCGAAGGCAACAAGCATCCGCTGGCGCTGGTGGAAGATGCTATGGGGCGGTGGCGAGGATATTGCATCTATCGTTGCTAATGTGAACCGATGGAGCGCCCCATGCAAAAGTTGAACGATCTGAGCCGATCCCCGAACCCACTCGATCCGGACGGCACGCTGATCGCCGTTATCGAACTGAGCCTGTCGAGCTGGCTCGTCGCCGGCATTGTGCCTGGTGTCGAGCGCCAGCCATTGAAGAAGCTCGC
>NZ_JASAUS010000337.1:0-3828 GCF_029953005.1 Bradyrhizobium sp. Mp27
GTCAACGCATACAACGACAGAGCCGAGCCCTTCGTCTGGACCAAGAAAAAGGTCCGTCAACGCCGTTTCAAAGGCCGCCGTATCACTCAGCTCTGATTCCGGGTACTAGCAACGCGGAGTTAAATAATGAGCAGATAGAAAACGAAAATCTGCAACTCGTCGCCCGACGTTTCCGCGAAACTCTCCGACCCGGCTCAAAGGCTCTCGAAGCGCTCGCAGAGCTCGTGAAAGACACGGGTGAAATTGAGGCGCTTGCGAGGGAGCTATATTACGAATCACGACCGCATGAGGATATCGGCAAGACACTCAAGGCGCGCGTCGAAGCAATTTTGCGTACAACCTGATTTGGTTCCGGTGCGCTTGTTTGCAGCTAAGAGCCCTCAGCCTGCCTTTAGGAGCCCGCCCATGCGTTCCAAGACCCCAACCTCTTCCACGGACACATCCGGGACCCAAAGAACGCACCGTAGCCCGCCTGTGCCCGATTTGAGCAAGGGCCTGGAGGGCACCTTGGCCGACCTTCGCCTTATTGCGATGCGCTGCCGGCTGGGCGCAGGCCTCGGCTCAGACGTGAGCTTCGCGTCAGACGACGCCCGCAAGCTGGCGTCGCATCTCGAGACACTTGCCGACATTTACGAAGCCAGCAAAACCCCGGAGCCCCCCCGTAGCGCGGCGGCGGCGGCTAAGTCTTTGCGTCGTCGCGGATAATCGATCCGCGAGCGGAATGTTTCTACTCCGCGGGTCGTGCGATCGCGGCACCGGAGCTCTCTGGGAGGTCGAGCGCAGCAAACGCCTTCGGTTTGCGCAAGCGGACGTAAACCTGCGCCGCCAGAAGCACCACGCACAGGAGTAAAAAGAACGCGCTGATCGGCCGCTCGACGAAGATCATGGCGTCGCCCCGCGAGACCAGCAGCGAACGGCGGAAGTTCTCTTCCAGGCGTGGCCCCAGGACGAAGCCGAGCAGGATCGAGGCCGGGTGGAAATCGAGCAGCAGCAGCAGATAGCCGACCAACCCGACCACGACGGTCTCGCCGACCTGGAACATATCGTTGTTGGTCGAGTAGACGCCGATCGCAACGAAGAACAGCGCACTCGGATACAGGTACTTGTAGGGAATCATCAGGAGCTTCACCCACACCCCGATTGGCGGGACGTTGAGCAGCACCAGCATGACGTTGCCGATCCAGAAGCTCGCGATTAGACCCAGAAGATGTCCGGATGCTCCTTGATCAACTGGGGGCCGGGTACGATGCCTTGGATCATCAGCGCGCCAAGGATCAGGGCCATGACAGCGTCGCCGGGAATGCCGAGGCTCATGGTCGGGATGAAGTCGCCCTGTACCGACGAGTGCGTGGACGCCTCTGGACAGGCGACGCCTTCGATCATCCCCGTACCGAACTTCTCTGGCGTCATCGAGACCTTCTTCTCGGCCGCGTAGGAGATGAAGGAGGCGATCGTCGGTCCCGTTCCTGGAATGAGCGAGCAGAGGCTTCCGATGATGGTTCCACGCAACATCGCGGGGATCGAGCGGCGGAGTTCGTCACGCGATGGACGCAGATCGCGTAGTCCGACGTTCGAATAGCGTGTGTTCACCTCTGAATATTGGTTCACGCTCTTCATGAACTCGGCGATGCCAAATAGACCAAGTGCGAGTCCGACGAGTTCGATGTCGTCGAGGAGATTCGGGATGCCGAGCGTGAACCGTTCCGTGCCGGTCTCGACATCCGTTCCCACGTTCCCAGGAAAAGGCCGAGCAATGTCATCGCGATGCCCTTGAGCGGTGAGCCTTTCGCCAGTGTCGAGCCGGCGAGAAGACCAAGAAGCATCAGCGAACAGATTTCGGTTGGACCGAACTCAAGCGCGACCTTCACAAGCAACGGTGCCAGAGAGATCATCTCCATGATGCCCCAAGAGGCGCCGACGAACGACGACAGTACCGTGATGCCGAGTGCCGCGCCGCCTCGACCCTGCTTCGTCAGCGGAAATCCGTCGAGGCACGTCACCGCGTGCGGTGGATGGCACGGTAGGTTGAGCAGGATGGAACAAATCGCGCCGCCGTATTGCGCTCCATAGAAGACGCCTGACAGCATCAAGATCGCGCCGACCGGGGGAATGCCGAACGTTAGCGGGAGCAGCACGGATATCGTGGCGAGAGGTCCCATTCCCCGCAGGACCCCAACCATGTTGCCGACCAGAACGCCGACGAAGTCGTTCTTGCCGAGGATGTCGCGCTCGATCCTCACTTCAACATCAGCTCCCGACTCACGCTCCCCTCTGACCGTCGGTTGGCGGATATTCCGGAGGCGAGAACGCAGGGTTACCAGCTTACGGTCGCGCACGTCACGGAAACTTATTCCCGAATTGAGGAATGACCACGCATAAGACAGGCCAATTTGCATCGGCACCCGCGTCAAAGCGGCCGAAAGGAAAAAGCGCTAGGCTGCGGAGGGCACGGTCTTAGCTGCGGATGCCTTCGCTACAGGGAGAATACGGGCGGGCACTCAGCGAGTGAAAGAAGGCTGTCTGGCTGAATGCCGTCTGCCGTCGTCTTGATGTACTTGTGCCCTTCGTGTTTGGCCACGATCAAACCAGCAGTGAGCCCGTCTTCCTGAACATAGAATTCCCACGCGCCGCTTTCGATGTCTCTGATCGTCTGAACGACAGATTGCTTCCAGTGACTTCCGTTCGAATATACCCCGCCGATGCTGCTAATTCTCTCGTGGGGCTTCGTCCTGTCGGTCTTATCGATGCAACGAACGCGAGCGAGTCTAGCCACGTGGCTCTCTCCTTCCGCATGCAAAGTAGCAACCAGCTTAGCGTTCAGTGGCGGACCATGCCGCCGCCAATTCAGGTAGGTGCCCCGGATACTTGTCTGCGCTATAATCTGGTGGCGCTCACGAGAATATGTCTCACGAGAATATGTCTCACGAGAATATGTCTCACGAGAATATGTCTCACGAGAATATGTCTCACGAGAATATGTCTCACGAGAATATGTCTCACGAGCAAAGGTGGACAGTCTTGCCAATCCAAGGGGGAAGGCTGGCCACCTAAGTTAGCGGTGCGTTGCAGGGACAGCGCTTCGTTGTCCGTCACGAATCGCCGAGTCACGTGCCGCTAACTTCACCGGCAGCGCGGGTGTGGCAGGGACAGCGTCGCTCGCATTTCCGGCGCCGAGTCGCGCCTGCGCTGCTTACGGTCACTGAGACGAGATCATCACGCGGATGGCGTGATGCAGCGCGTCGTGCGCGTATGGCCGGAAGATCAACCTGGAAAGAAGATTGAGCCGGCATCGATGATTGGTCAGCATGGCGGGCGGAGCGCGCCCGGCGTCAACGTTGCCCCCCGCAAATCGGTAGGCTGCGTGGAGCAGTGGGGCGAGGAGGGCGGCGGAGCACCAAAGCATCGACTATTCGGCGGGAACTATGGTATGGGGGTGCAGTGTGGTTTGAAGGTAAGCCATGGATGCACTTCTCGCAGAGACCGACAAGCAAGAAGCGTACTCACTCGCGTACGTTTGTGCGGTAGCGGCTAGCGCCGGTTATGTCGTAGCCACCCGTCATTTTGATCGTGATAGTATCGACCTCACGATTGAGGCCGGCGAATCGATGCGCCCCAAGATTGATATCCAAGTAAAGGCGACCATCAACTTGGACGGGGACGGAAGTGTTTTCAGGTATAAGCTAAAACAGAAGAACTATGACGACCTCCGGATTGAAAGGTACTGTCCAGAATCTTTCGCACTTTTGATCAGGCGACGGCTCCGGTTTCAGAGAGTTGTGGCTGATAGAGCGGTCGCATGTTCATGTAGCATTTGGTCGACCACGCCGT
>NZ_JASAUS010000338.1:0-3804 GCF_029953005.1 Bradyrhizobium sp. Mp27
GTCGTCAGGCGGCGAAAAGCCGAAGGCAATCCTGTGCGCCTCGTCAGACAAGATGTGCGGCCGCATCAATCGGGCCCAAAAGCCGCACTCTCACGAATAGGACGGGCTAGTGACGTATGCCGAGAACGCTGAGCTTTTGTCCCGCATTCTGGCGGGCGAGATAGAGCTCGAGGTCGCCATATTCGGGCGCGTCCGGTGGCAAATCGTCAGCCCAGATGGCCACCTGGCACCACTGGAAGCGCTTGCGGATGTCCCACACCGACTGCTGGCTGGTGCGCCAGGTCGGGAAGTAATCGAGTTGTCCGCGCAATTCGCCGAGCCATTGGCCGCGAATCCACTACGAGGCGGACTTGTCGGCGCTGTGGCAATCGGCGCATGAGAAATTCAACGCACCGATCTTGCGCGCGCTGAGGGCCTCGCCGCGCTGGTAGGCAGCCTTTGCCTCCGCACCCGCGATATCGATTGTGATCGGTGCGCCATTGGCGAGGTAGCGCAGATACGTCGACAGCGCCGTATTCTCCTCGCTCTGCATCAGCCAGTTCTGGCCCGTCGTCGCTCTTGCGTGGCGCGTGACGAATTCTTCTACCCCTAGTACCCACTTTTCTTAGATCGAGAGTCGTGATTCAAGGTCGGGATGATATCCGAAGTAAGAGAAGTCCACCTTTCAAGGAAAGATCGCAAGGTGCTTGAGGCGTGTTATCGCTCTCCGGTGACGTTGCAGCGCGATTTGAAGCGGGCGCGGATAGTTCTGTTGGCGGCGGATGGGCGCAGTACCCGGTCGATCGCCAAGGAAGTCGGGGTCGAGCCGCGGATTGTCAGCCTTTGGCGGCATCGCTATGCCGACCATGGCCTTGAAGGGCTGCAAGACAAGCCGCGGCCGGGCAAGCAGCCGATCTATACGAAGACGACCGATAAGCGGATTCTGAAGCTGTTGGATAAGCCGCCGCCGCACGGGTTTGCGGGCTGGACCGGTCCTCTGCTGGCCGAGGCGCTGGACGATGTTGACGTCCAATATGTCTGGCGGTTCCTGCGCAGCCACA
Organism: Bradyrhizobium sp. Mp27; assembly: GCF_029953005.1. Classification (NCBI taxonomy): domain Bacteria; kingdom Pseudomonadati; phylum Pseudomonadota; class Alphaproteobacteria; order Hyphomicrobiales; family Nitrobacteraceae; genus Bradyrhizobium; species Bradyrhizobium sp. Mp27. Next base: position 1,041 of record NZ_JASAUS010000338.1, read on the forward strand.
AGATTGACCTCGCAGCTCGAAAGTCCTGATGCGAAAGCAACGACCCGAACTTTACGGCCAAAGCCGCCGATGTCGTTGGCCTTTACGTCGCCCCGCCGGCGAAGGCTATTGTGCTATGCGAGAAGCCTTCGATCCATGCTTTGGAGCGAGCGCAAGGTTATCTGAAGTTGCCGAATGGCCGCGCTTTGACCGGCCAGAGCCACGATTACAAGCGGCATGGCACCACAACATTGTTTGCGGCGCTCGAAGTCGCCACCGGAAAGATCATCGCAACGCCGCCACGGTCTTTCCGCTACGATATCATCAGGCGCAGGGCCGAGATGCTGGGTGAGAACAATATCACAACGCCCTTGTAGCTAACGAAATCCTGGAGCTGAAGCGTCAGAGCCGACTTCCCCGCGAGGGGGACATGGAAGGTCTTTTCCGCCTTCGTCCCCTCCCGATTGCCGATCAACGCATCCTGCGCGTTCAATCCGTTCGGGATGGTCCTGTACGCGTCGCTGAAGTCGGTCTTTTGCATCCAACGCAGTAGAGTGTAAAATTGCTCGTTGATCCTCGCGAAATAGAACAGACCGATGACACCGCGGTCCTTCTCGTCGTCCTTCGTGCCCTCTAGATGCGGCCCGTAGGAAAAGCCGCGGCGCACGACGCGCGGAGGCCCCTTCGGGAACCGGACCCGGTTGGCAAATTTCATCGGCTGATCGCGGCAATTGACAATCCGGATGTGCGCCCCGAGCGGACATTTGATGCCAGAGGGATCGTCGCTATATCCGAATCCGTCATCCAGGTCCGGCCGCGGTGGCGGCCCGTCCGGAAACCTCGACAGCGGCGATCCATGCCGCCAGCGCCCCATCAATTTCGCCGCCACCCATTCTTCGACGAATCCCGGATCGACGTTCGCCGGCGCCAGTGGCGCGTTGTCCTTCAGAAACTGGTTGAAGCCCGCGACGTCCTGATAGACCCATGACAGGCCGACGAATGTGCCGTCGCGGGCGAAGTCTTGCCAGATGCCCGGCCTGAGCGGCGCCGTCGGATAGTCCTCGGTCGGATAGCCTACAACGATCTCGCGGAAATCGACGCTACCCGCAGCCCCGGTGTCCTGCCAGTCCACATTGGGCGAGGTGATGCCGTCGCGATAGCCGAAGTGGAGTCGGCCGTCGGCCGGCCGGTAGCCCGACAGCGCGCGATCATCCCAACAGTCGAGCGCAAACTCCTCCACACCTGAGCTTGCCGCGGATCGCCGAACTTCCGCGAGGCAATCGGCCTTTTGTTCGGGGCTGTCGAACCCGATATGAATGGCGAGATCCACCTGGCTCGACGTGAACCTGCGATCCCACCAAGTCCCCGGCGCGCTGGCGCCGAGGAAACCAAGTTGCGCGGCGATGCCGCCGTCCGGCGCCTGCGTCGGGTCGACAAAGAAGATATCGAACTCCCGGCGACCTTGCGCCACATCAAAGCCGGCCCGGCCTGACATCAGCGCTTCGATGCCGTTCCAGCTGAACATGAAGTGGAACGTCGGACCTCCGACATCCGGTGCCATGGCCGCAGCGGCGCGCGGTACCCATTGCTTCAGAAATGCTCGTGCATGCGCGGGATCGCCGAACCTGAATAGCAGAACCGCAAGCAGCGGCTTCGTGGAGCTTCGGGCAACGATTGCCTGCACATTGTCGAGATCCACCATAGCATTGGTCTCGCATGAGGGTTGAACCGAAAGCCAGCCAGGCGTGTCGTCTCCGAGAGAACCAACTCGGCCCGGGAAGCTATTTCCCGAGCTTCGTGAGAATTTCGTCGACCGTCATGTGGTCATAGGCTGAAAACAGCCAGCCGGACGGGTTGCCGGAGATGTCGGTCGACCCGTCGGTTGCCTTGCCCAGTGATCGGAAATTATGGTTCTTCGAGAACTCGAAGAATGCATTTGGATCTCCGACGTCCGGCAAGCCGTCCGTCAGTGCGAATATGGCAGCAAACACCTTCGTCAGTTCTTTCCGAAAGAATTCGGTATATTCCTGATGCGAGCCTTCATACTCCGTAATGACCTGGATGTACTTGTCGTCGATGACGACGACGCGCGCGAAATGCACCAGTTTGGACTTCTTTAGCGCCGCATCGATGGCGGGCTGGACTTCGTCGGCGAAGATCGCCTCCAGGCCTCTCAGCTTCTGCAGGGTTTCGGCGTCCTGCTTGATCGGCAAGGTGAGATTCAGTGCGTGAGTCATGGAACTCTCCCTTTTTTGAAATACAACTACAAGTTATATCACCATCGTATGACGGTGAGAAGTCGGTCCTCGCTCACCAACTGCAAATTGTCAGGTGGATCTCCTTTTCGTGTCCGGAGCGAAGCACCTTCAGCAGTTGACTCTCGCCGGCGCGATCAGCCAAGCAGCGACGAGAAACCCGATTGCGACCGGAGTGCGGCCCCATTGTCGAGCGGAGCGGTCATTCCATGGCTGGTCGTCACCACGAGCGAGGGTGTCGGCTCCAGCAGCGCCGCGCTGAGCGCGGCCCCGGTGGCCTCGCGTGCGTTAAAGCGAACCCGCCCCTTTAGCCCGTCCTATTCGTGAGAGTGCGGCTTTTGGGCCCGATTGATGTGGCCGCACATCTGCTCTGACGAGGCGCACAGGAGTGCATTCGGCTTTTCACCGCCTGACCACCCGTACTTTGCAACGCGCTTGAGGGATGGGTTGGGCGAACGGGGGCGGACGCCCCGCCGGTCAAGGACCGAGCGGCAGCAGCGCGCCGGGCAAGCCGCAGATCAGGTCGGCTT
>NZ_JASAUS010000339.1:0-3770 GCF_029953005.1 Bradyrhizobium sp. Mp27
CGGCTCTTCTTCGTCATCTTCGCTCCTGATTCGCAGCAAGAATCCTCGCCGCTGTCAGGCAGAAAATCCACTCAAGCTACTGTCCGAATTTGCGGGGCCAGCTCTCTACGCTCCTGCAGGCGGCACTCATGATGCCGATTGTTGAATAGAATTGGTTCAGTCGACGGGCACCACATTGCCCGGCCTCAATCAGACTTGCCGATCGCTGACCAACGGTGCGTTAAAGCGCTCATAATCGAACCTAATGCAGGCAGCACGTACCAACGCGGTTGCCGAGCAAGGAACAGAGCCCGCAAGGGACTGAGAATGTGGTGCGCACGTTGGCTTGACTTTAGGTCTGATTTGATCCGATCTGCCCCTGGTTCCAAGGGGCTCGTCGCCTACGGGGCTGTGCGCGGCGACAGGCTGGACGTTTAGAGCGATCGCCCTGGCAAACCTAAGATGATTCGTTGCCTCGCCCGGTACAATGTCTGTCGATGATGGCTAAGGTGAAGATTGTCGCAAATGCGAACATCACCATACCAGCGGCAACCACACTTCCTCGTGCCAGCGCGGCTCTTGGACGTAGTCCACGACATAGGCCGACAACACCTTGGTGCGTCCAGGAATATTTCCGCCGATCATCATCACGACGCCGAATGTGCCTATCGTGTGAGAAAATCCAAGCACGGCCGCTTTAACGAGCTCCAGTCGCGCCAGCGGTGCGATGATAGCAACGAAGCCATACAATGGCGAAACACGCCCTGTCATTTCCAACGGGTGATCGCCAACCGCAAGAAAGGCGTTACGTATCGGCTGCACGACCAATGGCAGCGCCGAGAGCACCGATCCGACCACGATCCCGACGAAGGTAAGAGCGAGCGTGCGCTCGCCCCAGAAAGAGGCGAGAACGCCGCCGGGTCCGTCGGGGCCGAGCAGAACGAGTACGCAAAAGCCGAGAGCCGCTGGGGGTAGTACCAGCGGAAGGGCAATTAGCGCAGCGACAGCCTCGCTCAGAAAAGTCTTTGAACGCGCCAGCCACCAGGCGAGGGGCACACCAATCACGAGGAGGATCACGGTCGTCACGCTAGCGAGCTCTATCGTGAGCGCAATGGATTGCGAGATCTCTGACGAATCAAAATCCATGTGCGTCAGCCCGCCAACGAGCGCAGGTCGCCGTATCGCGATAGTGATTGCCTGCACGTCGGGCTGCCCAGCGATGTGGTGCGAATAGCCATTTGTTCGTGCGGCAGCTCGCTCTGTCCCCCAAATTTACGCGCACCGTTTCTGCGAGCAAGAGCAGCATCGCAAGGCTCATCGGCAACTCCTGTGACAAGTCCGCTTCGTCCCACCCGACGGCGGCAGCTTCTCATTTGTCATCAGCAATTCGAGTGCCACGTGCGAACAGCGGCGGCGCTATGCTTATGTGAAAGCACTTTGCGTAGACGCCGACGTCACCGTGGAGTGGACCTAACGCTTTGTCAGGTTTCTGGCATCTTTGTTTCCAAGCGGACAGCAACAGCCGCCCAACGAAAACGGCAGACTCGACTCGAGAAATGCCTGTTTGGTTTGTCGGCGGCTCAAATCCCGTGCTCGCAGGGCCGGTAGCTGAACCGATCGCAAGAAGCCTGCCGGTCGGCAGCTACGCAAACGAAGTAGCTGAAAACTCGTCGTAAGGCTGGTTCGGCGACGCGGCAAAGGCGCGAGGGGCCGCGAGCGACGGCCGCTCCCCTGACCGGCTTAGCTTGCACATCGTCAGCACAGGCGTGGAGACAAACGCCGCGTCATCGACGAGATTGGCCGCTTGCGGAAAAACGCAGTCATCCATCAGAGGTCCTACCCGGGCAACGCAGCTCCTAGCCAGACTTCCATTCGGTAAATGCGGTTCAATCCAAAATAGCAATTTTACCAACTGCACGTACTGCTGCACGATCTCAACACTCCAGCATTCCGCTAATGCGCGCTACGCTGCAGCCTAATGTTCGACCTTGCGAACACGGCTAAGAGCACTCAAGCCGATGCCACCGAAGGGAGGCCATTGTCCGCGACTTTTTAGTCCGCCGCAGTTTGGGATTTGGTGCATATCTTGCTTAGCGAGAAAGGACAACGCAACTAAACGCCTGCCTTTGGAAAGACGCGCCGGCTCTCGGACGCGTCTTCAATCGCGCAAGGCTATAATGATTAGTCTCGTATGACACTGTCGCCTCTCACCGAGCCGCGGCACACATTCGAGTATATTCGGGAAGGAAGCGTCATGACCACCATGGCAACCGCGGCGCCTGTGCGCGCGTCGCAAGCTTGGTATAAGATACTCTACGTCCAGGTGCTGATCGCAATCCTAATTGGCGCCATGGTTGGCTGCCTATGGCCGTCTGTCGCCACAAACGACTGGGTCAAGGCGCTCGGTGATGGGTTCATCAAGCTCATCAAGATGGTGATCGCGCCCATTATTTTCTGCACCGTCACGTCTGGCATTGCGCATATTCAAGATGCCAAGAAAGTCGGGTGCGTCGGCGTCAAGGCGCTGTTCTATTTCGAGATCGTCTCCAGCTTTGCCTTGCTGTTGGGCCTTGCCATGGGCAATCTGGTCCGGATTGGCCATGGCCTTGCGGTCAAACCGGATGCTGCGGCGGTCGCCAATTACGTCAAGCAGGCGGAAGCCTCGAAAACCGTCGACTTTATTCTCAACATCATTCCCGATAGCGTGGTCGGCGCCTTCGCTCGCGGCGATGTTCTGCAGGTTCTCCTGTTCGCGATCCTTTTTGGCTTCTCGCTGATGGCGTTGGGAAAGCGTGGCGAGCGTCTGCGCGGCATGATTGACGACGTCGCGCACGCGGTGTTCGGGGTAATAGCTATTGTAATGAAAGCGGCCCCGATCGGCGCCTTCGGCGCCATGGCTTTCACAGTCGGCAAGTTCGGGCCCGCAGCACTCGGCAATCTGATCGGTCTGATCGCGCTGTTTTACGTGACTGCTGCCCTATTCGTAGTAGTCGTGCTTGGTCTGATCGCCCGCCTCGTCGGCTTTTCAATCTTCAAGTTCCTTATCTATATTAAAGACGAGCTTCTGATCGTGCTCGGTACTTCATCCTCCGAAAGCGCGCTCCCTCAATTGATGGAGAAGCTCGAGCGGCTGGGCTGCTCCAAGCCGGTGGTCGGGCTGGTGGTGCCGACTGGCTACTCCTTCAACCTTGACGGCACCAATATCTATATGACACTTGCAACATTGTTCATTGCCCAGGCACTCGGTGTCGATCTCAGCTTTGGCCAGCAGCTCACGATCCTGCTAGTAGCAATGCTAACTTCGAAGGGAGCAAGCGGCGTCACCGGCGCAGGCTTTATCACGCTCGCTGCGACATTATCGGTAGTAAACCCAGCTCTGGTGCCGGGCATGGCAATCGTGTTTTCTATCGACAAGTTCATGAGCGAGGTGCGCGCCCTCACCAACATCATCGGCAATGGCATCGCGGCTGTGTTCGTATCCTGGTGGGAAAGCGAGCTCGATCACGTGACGCTGCAGACTCGGCTCAACAAGTCCACCGCTTCCACTACTATCGACACTACAAGCACATGAGGTAGGTCCCGGATCTGAACCGCCGCCATTCGGACACGAATACTCCCCCTGCGCTCTCCGGCGCACAGCATTATTCCGCGCCGCAGCCAGGGCAGCTGCCCCTGAGAGGCTAGTACCCGGAATCAGAGCTGAGTGATACGGCGGCCTTTGACACGGCGTTGACGGACCTTTTTCTTGGTCCAGACGAAGGGCTCGGCTCTGTCGTTGTATGCGTTGACGT
>NZ_JASAUS010000340.1:0-3693 GCF_029953005.1 Bradyrhizobium sp. Mp27
TGGTCATCGAGCTTCAACGCGAGATTCCCGAGGCCATGAAGCCGCGGCGCATCGCCATCGCGGGCGCAAGCGCCGGGCAGGTCAAGCAGATCGAAGGCAAGGCCGCCTGACCAACCCGCGGCCTGGTTCCGATCGCCGCCGCGCGGGTGCTCCCGCGCGGCCACCCTAATGCGTCTTATGATTGGTAGGAGCTTTAGCCATGCGGACGACGCCCACACACGATAAACGTCTTCGATTTAAATGCTCTTCTTCACCCCGGCACGGTGTTCTCGCATCCGCGCGAGGTCGTCGCTGACCCGAATTTGAGTCTGGCCGAGAAGCGGGCCATCCTCGCGTCATGGGCTTCTGACGCCTCGGCGATCGCGTCCTGTCCAGCGTTACGCTCGCCGGACGGACTAAAGGCGCTTGTTCATATCGACGAAATTCTGGAAGCGCTACGCGCGCTAGACGGGAACGGTCCGCGCAACCCGCCGGGCGGCAAGCCCATGCGTCTGCGCTGGGCCGAGCGTCGCGCGGCAGCGTGAGCGAGGGGTCTGCAAGTGATTCCATGACTGACGTCACACAGTTGATTCCAGGTCGCTTCTATTGGGTCCTTGTGCGCTCAAGCACGAAACATCCCGAGTGGCAGGCGGCACGCTTCGCCGGCGCCGCGCCCACATGGTACCGAGCAGCGCGAGCAGTGCGAGCCAGACCAGCATGAGGACCATCCCGCGGGCGCGACCGATTAAGGCGACCCGTCCGGCGGGCGTCGCCAACGCGACGACAAACAGCGTGACGATGACCGCGACGATGACCAGGCCGAAAGGGGTCATGGCTGTTCAGAGCAGGGATAGTTGGACGGTGGCCCCGCGCCCGTGGGTTTCGAGGAACGCCTCAAGTGATGGCGGAACCTCGCCGCGCACGGAGCACCGCTGTTGCAGCGCCTCGGCAATGTCCTCGGAGGCATCCCGCGACCAGCCCTCACCAGTGTTGAAGCTCACGATGGGGCGGGGTTATTGCCCCTCCATCAGGTGGCGCAGGAGCGTCTCGCGGTCGGTGTGCTCCTCGTCCGTCTCGCTCCAGGACCGGCCCAGATGCCGCCGAAATCATTGAGCACCAGATAGATGTCCCGGTCGAAGCCAGGAACAATTGACGGGGAAGAACGCATAACACCACTCCACCGGGCCGGAGCATCAATCCAACAGGGCGCGGCAAGGGCGTCAAGATCGGCTGCGGTGATAGGCGTTATGCGCGACGGATTGGAACGGCCCCGCCCACAAGGGCTGGGGGAAATGTGGGTCGGGGCGCCCTTTACTGGCCCGTGCAATGGCCAGCCGACGCAAACGCTCCCTGTCATCCGTCGTTCCTATGTCCGGCGAGCCGCTCTTCGCTCGACGTCAACAGGCGCACTGTACTTTGCCCACTCACGTCGGTGCGCTCCGCGCTGCTTTGGAATATCCGTGACGAAAGAGAGATTGCTGCCGTCACCGTATAGCATCTGTCTGTTCGACATCGTTCGGGTCGCATGCGCGAAATGCCGCGAGGTGTGGATCACCTAAGTTCAAAAGTGAACCGACCCACGGCTTCGCAACGGTTTGTTCACCTTGATGTAGGGAACAGCCAAAGCGGCAATAGCCGGGCCTCATTTCGCGCGCTGAGTATCAGACCGCTGCTGCTGGGGGCCAAACGGAGATGTCCGATGGGTGTGGCAGGCTTGCGCTTCGCGCAATTGAAAAGATCGTTCCGTGTTCGAGCGGCCCTTGTCGGCATGCTCCAGGAGTTGCCGTTTGTCTGCGCGGTGGTAATTGCAGTCGGCTCGACAGTCATGATCGTGATCAAGCTCTGCAAGGATTTGCCGGAGTGAGGCGGGCTGACCGCCATGGCGCTCATGCAGCCCTTTGTCTACCGATCGGCATATAAATACACTCCCGCTGATTTCAGCGCGGAACGGATATGACAGACCCATTGACGGCAGAAGCAATCTACCTGCGGCTCGGCAGCCTGATGGCCGACGCCCCCGACCTCAAGGCCGACCCGACGCCGATACACGCCGTGGGCTCGCTCTGGGGCCGCGCTATCGCGCGCCACGTATTAATAGGCGCAAATATAGTTTCCGTACGCATCGTAGCAACTGCGGCGGTACGCAGCAGCGCCAACGGCAGCCGCGCCTACCGCTGCCGCTCCGACACCGTAGCCCCGATAGCCGTAGCCGCGATAGCCGCCCCGATAGCCGTAGCCCCGGTAGCCTGCGCCGCGCACTGCAACAGCGCCGCCGCCCCGCGGTCCTCGAACTGCGACCGCACCGCCGCGGTAACCGCCGCCACCCCGATAGGCACCTCCGCCGCGCCGAGCCTCGGCATCATCGGGGATCAAGCAGGCGATGAGCAAAACGAAAGCGGCAAGAGGAGCGAGAATATAGCGGAGCATGACAGAAACCCTTCTATGAAGTCCTTAAGCCCCGCTCGCGAGATTGCGGCTCTCTCCGCGCAGGAGGTTGATGTAGATCAATCGAACCTGCGCACTGCGGCGCCTACGCTATGTTCCCGCACCTGTCAGGAAAAAGAATGGTCGCTTCCGAAGCGCGATCACGTTCGGCCGCCGTGTTCGGTGCGCCTTTTGACCTCTATCGTAGCGGTCATGCGCAGTATTGGACCAAACTCGTCTCTTGCCTCGACTTCGATAGGTCCTGTGCCAGCACCACAAATGATGGTTTCTCCTAATAATTCGCGCGCTAACCGTTCGACGGCCCTAAGGTCCGCAAGATCGATACCCTCATGATCAATAACGACGGCCGGACTGCGGTAGTCGAAGTAAAACCTTGGCATGCCGCACCAACTTGCACTGCCGGGCCGGGTTCCTAGTTTTCCCGGAGGCTTGGCAATGCCTCTGGTCCTGCTGCCCGGATTTTTCTCAGCCGACTGCCGAGTTTTCCCGGAGGCTTGTGATGCTCTACTTGAGCTGACGGAACTAAGTTTGCGCGCGGCGGCTTCGGGCTCGGCGAAGGGGCGTTTCTCGACGTGTTTGTTCATGCGCCGACCGGTGAACGGTGTAGATGTGCACCTCGTACGCAATCGGGATCGGCTCGCCGCAGAAGCACCTCGACCAGCCGTTGGAGTTTTGCGTCGGCATCTGGCACCCCTCAGCTTGCATGCGGCGCTTCCATGCGTGGAAATCGCGGTCGCGTCGCCAAAATCGTCCTCGCGAAGCGTCGGCTCCACCTGCTGCGATGCCCGCTCGAATGCGGCGCGGGCTTGGTCGAATGTTGTAGCCGAGCCCGAGCGCTGCGTGCTGGGCTCCATGCCTGGATAAAACCCAAGACTCCAGGCCATTGATCAGCGCTTATCGGCACGCCAGCGCGGATGCCGATCGTCCCTATGCGGACGTCGGCGGAATTGATGTGCCAGGTTTCGTGTTGATCGTTTTCGCTTCGGCGCCGGGTCAGGTCGGTCATGGCAAAGCAGGATGGGAGCCGGTTGCGCTACCCCGTACATCGGTTGCGCTTGCTTGCACCCTTCCGCAGCCGCTCCCTCGACCAGCGGGTGAGGACTTCGGTGATCATCAGTGCTGCTTTTTCTTCAGCAACATATCAATGGCCACGAGGCCCAGGTCGAGCGGCAGCCGCTCGCGCTCCTCCGGCGACATCCGGTCGTAGCTGCCATCCTGTTTCAGCTTCTCCATCGCCATCAGCGTGATCAGCATGCCCGCGACGATGGT
>NZ_JASAUS010000341.1:0-3689 GCF_029953005.1 Bradyrhizobium sp. Mp27
TCGTCAGGCGGCGAAAAGCCGAAGGCAATCCTGTGCGCCTCGTCAGACAAGATGTGCGGCCGCATCAATCGGGCCCAAAAGCCGCACTCTCACGAATAGGACGGGCTAGGTACCAACTAGCGCGAGGTATTTTGACGTCCTGACTGCTCTCGACTTTAGGCTGCAGTTGCCGCGGCGCAGTGATCATCGGCAGCTGAATTTCATCTTGCCCGCCAACTCGGGCTTGAAATCCTCGATCTTTAGCTCGATTGCCACGAAGCAGCGCGAGCGTAGGTGATGGAAAACGAGGTCGAGGTAGTAATCCTGGCCGGCAACCTCACGGTGATACTGGCTTGCTGGCATCGCCCAGCAAGTCAGGCGAGAATTCAGTCGCTGGCAGCCGCCCGGGGTTTTGATACGTGCGCAGCACTTGCCGAATGCCCTTGGACCGCCAGTCTATATCAATCGATGTCTCGGCCTTCCAAACGCGTTGTCGCATCTGCAACAATATCGACACTGCGTCGATGCGCGTAACACGCTGGAGCCCAGCTGCAATCCTCTCAACCCTTTGGTTCGGCGTCCGATGTTCGTAAGTGCCAGGACTGGTACGGCACTTGCTGTTCTCTCTGAAGTCCTCGCAACTTCTGGAGCAGCGCATGTACACTGTCCCCTGCCGCAAGCAGGCTCCTCACTCCGGGCAAATCCGCCTGCGACCCATCAATTTCTGGCCGGCAGGTTCGATCGCGTTTGGGCTCTCCATGCTCGCTGCTCCTGCGATGACTGCCGATCTCCCGATCAACTTCGGGGGGACCGGATCCTATAATTGGACTGGGTACTATGCCGGCGTTACGGCTGGTGGCGCGTGGGGACAGTATGATCCGACTACCGCAGCGAGTGAGGGTCCGTATTTCAGCCTCACTGATGCACAGACCGTTACCGCGGCCGGAGTGCAACGCATCAAGCCCTTCGGCTTTGCCGCTGGCATCGAAGGCGGTTACAATTGGCAGATCGGCAATCTGCTGGTCGGCTGGGAAGCCGATTTGCAGGCCGTTCATCTGAACGGTGCGGCGACCAGCCATGCCGGGTACCGCCCGTCGTCAGGAGCGTCGAGCGGCTCTTTCACCATCACGTCCTATGGCAACGCCAACGGGCTGTTCACCGCGCGACCGCGTCTGGGCTTCGTCACGCCGTACCAATGGCTTGTCTATATCACGGGCGGCCTCGCGCTCACCCAGGTGCAAACCGACTTCTCGTTTATCGACGGTGCCGCGGAATCAGGGAGGAGGCTGAACGCCGTCGGGGCTGGCTATGCCGTCGGCGCCGGCGTTGAGGTGCCGCTCACCGATCGGTTGAGCGTCAAGGCTGACTATCTTCATGTCGACTTTCCCAACGCCGTGGGAATGGCGAATGTCGGCGCCGCTGGCCAGGTCGTCACGCATTCCAGTGGACTTCGGGCCGACCTCGCCCGTGCCGGGTTGAACTACCGGTTCGGCGGCAGTGATACGTCGGCCGGCGGTGCTCCGATCCAGTGGCTCGAAATACCGGCTCGGAACGGTTTAAGCGATTGGAGCATCGAAACCGGCACCCGCGTCTGGATCAGCACAGGTGTTGACGGCGAAGGACCGTTGTTCAACACTCCGCCTTTTCGGCTCGCGTCCCGGCTGATCTACAGCGGCCTTGACGCGGTCTCCGGCGAAGCCTTTGCCCGCATTGATCATCGCAGCGGTTTTTTTGCAAAAGGCCATCTGGGAGCTGGCGGAATTGGCAACGGACAGCTCAACGACGAGGATTTTCCCGCTGGGTACGCCTATTCCAACACGAGGTCTGATGCCTCGGGACACATCGGCTATGCCACGATCGATCTCGGCTACAATTTCCTGAGAGCGCCCGGTGCCAAGGTCGGCGCGTTGGTCGGTTATAACTATTATGCCCAGGCGATCAATACCTACGGGTGCGCGCAACTTGCGGCCGCCGCCATTTGCGCACCACCATTGCCGTCGACGCTTCTCGGGCTGACCAACAACGATCTCGGGCTGACCAACAACGATCATTTCAATTCGCTGCGAGTCGGTCTGTCCAGCGAAGTGATGTTGAGTGACCGGCTGCGATTGACCGCAGATGCCGCCGTCGCGCCGCTTGTCACCTATAGCGGACTGGACAACCATCTGCTGCGTCAATTGCTCGGCCCCAACGCGTCGCATAGCGGGACCGGGGTCATGTTCGAGGCTGTGCTGGACTACAAGTTCACCGATGCCTGGAGCATTGGGGTTGGCGGACGGTACTGGGCCTGGCAGATGAGCACCGGCACGGCAGGCTTCGTCGAACTCACCGATCCGGCCGCCAATGCCGTTCAGCCGCAGCGGGCCAGCACGGAGCGTTACGGCATATTCATGCAGTCGAGCTATCGCTGGGGCGACTCGGCGGTTCCCGCTGAAGGCTCCATCTTGCCCACCAAGGCGCCCCGCCCGGCGACAGGCCCAATGGACTGGAGCGGATTCTATGTCGGCGGATACCTGGGCGGCGGCCTCAGTGTTGGTCGTTGGTCTGATCCGTTCGCGTCCACGGATGGCTTGAATGGTTTCGTCAATGTCGCCGGTTTCGGCAACCAGACACGCGCCATCGGCCCGCTCGGAGGTGCTCAGATCGGTGCCAACTGGCAATGGGGAACTTGGGTTTTGGGCGTTCAGGGCGAACTCGGCGCCGCTAACATGCGCGGCGAGGACACCTGCTTTTCCGGCATCGGCGGCATCAACTGCAAGCACACGGCCGAGGCTATCGCCACCTTCACCGGACGGGTCGGATATGCGTGGGGCCGTGCACTTGCCTATGCCAAAGCCGGCGGCGCTCTTAGCAGGACCACCTACGATCTATTGGCCGACACGAACGCCCACCGCCGGGGGACCGGCGTCACCACCCTAAATACGTGGGATTGGGTGATTGGTGGCGGTGTCGAATATGCACTGACCAACCAGTGGACCACGTTCGCCGAATACAACCACATCGGCGTTCCCTCGACGATCGTTCCGTTCCCGACCGTCGGCGAGATCAATTCGAAGACCATCAAAATGAAGCAGAGCGTCGACGTCTTCAAGCTCGGCGTGAACTACAAGTTTTGCCTTCATCTCGATGAAGATCGGTGATTTGATGAATGGTTTCCGCGAGGTCCAGCACCGTCAAGTTAACGAATTGGAGCGGCGGAGGGGGTAGACGAGCGGCATGCGGACTGACAAGGACCCTCTTTATCGCCGCCATCGCTTCCCGCCGGAAGTGATCAGCTATGCCGTTTGGTTGTATTTCCGGTTTCCCTTAAGCTTGCGCATGGTCGAGGAAGTGGTGGCGGCGCGTGGCATTGGCGTGACCTATGAGACCGTGCGCCAGTGGGGACGGAAATTCGGCAAGCCGTTCTCCGATCGGATCCGCCAGCGCGCTCCCGCCCGCGGTGACAAATGGCATCTGGACGAGGTCGTTATCTCGATCGCGGGCGAACAACATTGGCTCTGGCGCGCTGTCGACCAGAATGGCTTCGTTCTCGACGTCTTGATCCAGCGCCGAAGAGACTCGCGCGCTGCGCAGCTTCTCATGAAGAAGCTCTTGAAATGCGCCGGCACGCCGCCGCGCGTTATGATCACGGATAAGCTGCGTTCGTACGGCGCTGCGAGGGCGAAGATGGGCTTACACGTCGAACATCGCCAGCACAAAGCTCTCAACAA
>NZ_JASAUS010000342.1:0-3625 GCF_029953005.1 Bradyrhizobium sp. Mp27
CGCCCTCCCGACGCAACGACAAAACCGTAAAGCCCCGCGTTCAGCATAACCCGGCAGGAATCCACTTAAATCCAGCGGGGCGCTGTCCAAACAACCGGGGCCAGCTCTATCGTCCGCAGGGTAACAATCACTGCGACAGGAAAGCGACGCTGGCACGGCGATCTACATCAACACGTTTGGTTGGACCGATCGCCGCGGCAGGGAGGAGTTGCATCGCTGCGACGCGCGACGCGACAAGCCATTCTTTTGTCGGAGTCGCGCACTACTTTTCATTTTTGAAAAATGGAGAAGTAAGGTGGCAATTGGGACAGTGAAGTGGTTCAACCCGACAAAGGGGTACGGGTTCATTCAACCTGACAACGGCGGCAATGACGTCTTTGTCCACATCTCCGCGGTTGAGAAGGCTGGTTTTACTTCGCTCGCAGAGGGCGCAAAAGTCAGCTTCGACATCGTGAAAAATCGCGGAAAAGACTCGGCGGAAAATCTACGAATCGGGTGATGCGCACAGCGTGTTGTTCAACAGAAAGGCCGCAGTGGTACGCCGCTGCGGGCGGCCGAGGAGATCGATCGGAATTGGCCGATGGATAAGGCGCTATCGTTCGCATGGGCGTTCGGGCTTGCAGCCTTGGTACTGTTCGTCGCGCTATACCTGCTCTGGTAGTGAGTTGGCGATTCGCGACGGCGCTGCCTGCGATCCGAGACTGATTGCCAAGTCACCGCCCTATCCTGGTAGTTGCTCTAGGGCATTCGTCCGGAGGATACGTTGCCCGGTCAGCCTCTTCGTCGCGAGGCTGGCGGTGGAGTTAGCGACGCGTGGTAGGGACAGCGCTCGGCCTCCGAACTGGGCGCCGAGCCGCGTGGCCGCTAGCTTCACCGGGCGGCGCGGGTGTGGCAGGGACAGCGTCGTTTCGCATTTCCCGGCGCCGAGTCGCGCCCGCACCGCCACGATCTGGGATCGATAAGCATCACGGACACTCAGGGAGGGAAAGGAGATTGTCCGGTTGAATTCCGTCAACTGTTGTCTTGATGTACTTGTTTCGGCCATCGGTGGCGACGATGACCTCGACAGTGACGCCTGATTCTTCGACGTAGTACTCCCACTCGCGGCTTTCGAGGTCTCGGATAGTCTTCTTAACGGATAGCTTCCATCGCGTTCCGTCTGAATTTACCCCGCCGACATTTTTGATTCTCTCGTGTGCGCTTCGCCTGTCAGTCTTGTTTATGCAACGAATGCGCACGCGTTTGGTCATGCGGGTGTCTCCCATCTGTGCAAGCTGTTGGACCAGCTTAGAGACTGGTCGAGGAGGAGGGACCTGCCGATTCTGGTAGGTGCCCCGGTTACTTGTCTGCGCCATTATCTGGGCCCCTTGAGAATGTGACCCTCTCAGGGGCAAGGTGGCCAGCCCCAGTCTTCGAGGACGGGCTGGCCACCATCGCTTGCGACGCCACCTTGCAGGGTAGCTATACAGGCCAACGGAATGCACACATTCGAGCGGCACATCACCTCACTGCGGTCGCAAGCGCTTGCGGTGCTTGCAGCCAATCAGGCCCGCGCGGCCGATCAGTCTTTGAGCCAAGCAGATCGCCAAGACGCGACGTTTAGTGCCGAGGAGGCTCAGGCAGTGCTAGGCATACTCGACAGCTTGAAACCCAACATCGGGCCGGAAGAGGCACGGAAGATCGCTGCACGCATACGAACGCTTCTAGAGTGGGACGTGTGAGTGCCAACCGGTTCGGGTGGGATGCCTGTGAGACTTTCGCCAGTAAATGGCGGGCGGAGCGCGCGGGTGCACAGCGGTCCCTGTCAATTTAGACAGGGACGCCCGGCCTGATGTTGACACATGATCATCACTGACGGAGGGCCAAAGCTCTATGCAGCGCTATTATTTCCCGATCATCCACAACGGTCGCTTTCAGCCAGACAGCGATGGCGAGGTGTTTGGCTCGGCCGATCTCGCGGGTCAATACGGCGCTCGTGTCGCGCAAGATATCGGCAGCGATCCAGACTACGATCCTGTTAGCGAAACTGTCGTGATCGTGGTTGACGACTCCGGCACCGAGATCGCGCGGCACGTGGTCGGTGGTGTTGCTACGGCCGTTCAGCTAGCGAGAAGACAGTGACGCTCATTCAGCAGCCGATGGCTCGGCAGAGCGTTAAACTGTCGCCGCGTGTCGTTGCGGCTGTGAGAGACGTGAAAGGCGTTGGGCGGTGTTGAGGTGAGGAACTGAGGGGCGCGTCTCCAGGGACGGATCCCTTTTGGGCCGGGTGACAAATCCTAAACGAATCCTATATAATCTAACGGGGCTTATGGCCGGCAGGGGAGCCGTTGCCCAGAGGGAAACGCAAATGTCGATCGCTTCGTCCTCCGCAGCGCGACACATCTGCGCGCGTGGAAATTGGGGCGTCACGAACCTCGCCCTACAGAAAATCCTCTATATGGCTCAAATGGTGCATCTAGGACGCACCGGACAGCGCTTGGTCGATGCCGAATTCCAGGCATGGGATTATGGTCCTGTCGAGCCCGGGCTCTACCGGCAGGTTCGGAATTTCGGAAACAAGCCAATTCAGGACGTGTTTTTCTGGGCTCCACCCATTGGTGGGACTCAGGAGGCGGCCACACTGGATGAGGCGTGCAACTTCCTTATTCAGAAATCACCGGGTGAATTGGTTGCCATGACGCATTGGCAGAATGGAGCTTGGGCTCGTCACTATGTCCCTGGATCAAGAGGCATCCCAATCCCGGACGCCGACATCATTGCCGAGTACCGCGCGCGAGTCGGAGGCGCATGATTTCTCTGTCATCGTTAGGCAGTCTCCGTCTCATCCAAATATGGTTGAGACGAGTGCTGCAGCGCTGGAAGCCGCTCTCCAGAAAGAGGCCGATGAGCGCCGCGAGGAACGATTCTACTGGATATGCGTGCATTACGCTAATTGATTTGGCCACATTTCCCCACTTAGGATTTGTGGCCGTCATCTGCATTTTTCTGATTCAGATAGTCGCACTTGCCGCCCTGGCCAGAAAATATGCTGATGAGAACATCGCGATAGCGATCGACAAAATCATCGCATCGATTTGCGACAGGTTCGGGTGGAAGTAGGGCGGCGAGATCCTATCCGTAAAAGCCAATCAAAAAACGGATAGCAAAAAACGCCCCTGCGACTACGGCTGCCGTGATGGCTATCGCGAAACCAACCCTAAAGCTTTCGCTCATCAGTTCCCCCTAGGCCGCAGGCACATCCCCCTCCGAAATTGCGCCTGCGGCCTCCGCTGCGACGGTCCGCAATCATGCCGGTCACTGCGGTAGGTGTGCGACTACAAATTCCAGTAGTTGACCAGTTCGTGTTCTCTGGGCCGAATCGCTATCGAGCGAAGCCTATGTCAGTCGCGAGCCCAATCGCCGGATGGAGCGTAGCCATGACGAATGAACCGGATGATCTCATCGGACGTATTGCTGAGATCGAACTAATTGCTGAGATCGAACTAAATGAATCGGCGGCGATCTGTGTTGAGCAGATCCCCGTGGGTCGGTCAAAATCCCCCGGGTATGGTCACTTGAAACTCCCCCACCTGATGATCGCCGTCAGCGCCGCTGAACAGCAGTAGCCGGTCAGGCAGGACGTTTA
>NZ_JASAUS010000343.1:0-3608 GCF_029953005.1 Bradyrhizobium sp. Mp27
GTCAACGCATACAACGACAGAGCCGAGCCCTTCGTCTGGACCAAGAAAAAGGTCCGTCAACGCCGTTTCAAAGGCCGCCGTATCACTCAGCTCTGATTCCGGGTACTAGCGGCGCACGGCGCTTTCTCCCGGCTAATACCGCAGTCGATATCTTTGGCGACCGTGCAGGCAACGAAAAGGTTGCGTGGGTTCTGGCGTAGCCGATCAACTGATCCTACAAGCTGCCTGACCGACGGCGAAGGCACCGGACGCGTTAGAATCGAGTGGGAGAAATCGGAGTCGAGCTTGAGTGAGTCATCTTGCCAAATCTGCGACCATTCGACGCCCTCTGATAGAAGGATATTGTGAGCTGCACCACGGATAGTTTAAGTTCAACGTTGCAATCGAAATTGACTTCAACCGTGGCGTCTTGACAACCCAGAAGGGTGGTAGCCATGCGTTCAATTGTATTTGGATTGCTTTTCGCGACAGCATTTTGCAGCGAAGCCCTCTCGCAATCGACGCGATTTTGTATTGGCGAAAAGCGCTGCCCAGCGTCTTCTCCATCTTTGTACCCCTGCGGATCAAACGCCGAGCAGATAGCTGAAGAAATCTGCACTGTCCGCTTGGGCGGAGGAGACAAGAAAGTGCTGCCGCACCGGCTTGAACCGGAGGGAACGCATAATGGCCACCGTTGCGGGTACTCTTGGTACAAGGTGACCTGTATAAACAACTGAGCGCGCATTGTTGTCTGCACAATGGCACCGATCCATGACGGCGAACCTTGCCGCAGCAGTAGTTCCCCGACGGCGAAGTTATCGTTTAATTCGCGCCTTAAAAATCAACTGAGGCTCCTCCACTCAGCGCAATGCGCAAATGCAAGCGTGCTGGTCGCGCATCTCGGGGGAGTTTAGCGATCCCTCACGCACTATGCTCGGCATTGCCCAGAGCAGAACGCGGTCAGTTATATAAGCGCCACGAGGCAATCAACGATGGACCGACCTACGCAGATTCTTCTCGCCCTCATAGCTTCCGGCCTCTGGGCAAACGCATTGTGGTCAATCGGTCCGCTGCCTGCGCACGCACAAGCTCACGCCAACCCGGGAAGCGCAGAATACTATCTCAGTCGAATCGATAACAATTTAGGGCTGATCCTGGATGGTCGGTGCGCCAATCACAAGATTTGCTGATCATCGATTGAAGCGGGCCACGCGACAACGTGCGCGGCAAACGAAGGACAATGGATCTCTACAGACAAGGACTAGCAGGGAGATCAATCATGAGGCGTTGTGTAATAGGGATGGGCTTAGCGCTTGCTTTGGCAAGTGTATCTCAGGGGTATGCCGCGATCTCGGTCTCCATGGATGGATGGGATCGCATCCCGCTTGTCGTGGTCACCTTGGGCAGCAACCAGGACTGTGCCGCCAACCAAGTTGTGTTCAGCGGCCCAATGACGCGCGGGCAGTCTATTGGAACGTTTGCTGAGGCTGGAAGCAGAGGCGTCGATATTTGCTGGCGGCGAACGGCAGATCCGCTCAGCTCGAGTTCGCCACTTCAGTCCGTTTGGACGCGGTGTTCAGCGGATGGTTCGTGCATAATTTCCTAGTCGGAGGTTGTTATGAAATCAAAATCATCACTGATCATTTTAGGATCAGTCTTTACGACAGTCTTGTTCAGTGATCATGCGTTCGCGCAATGCCAAGGTAGCGCGTGCGGCGACCTTGTTGTTCAGGAACGGAACGGATGCATTATTCTTGTAAACAGAAATCCCAACAGGGCAATTAAGGTTACATCGATTGCAGTTCCCTCTACCATTTACGATGTGTACGCGAATTCCGAAAAAAGGCCGACCGTTTATGGCGGTAGCGGTGCTTGCCATACGAGCTGGTATCAAAGGTATAGCGCGGACTACATGTGAGTTCTTCAGCTCCGTGTAAACTGTCAAAATGGAGCGTGATATGAAAATCTACATCTTGGCTGCGATAATCGCTGTATCCCCGACGTTTTCGTATGCGGCGAGAGAAATTCCCATAACCAACAAGACGACTGGCTACTTCTATCATCTCAAGAAGATGACGCCGTTAAGATTTGCTTGC
Organism: Bradyrhizobium sp. Mp27; assembly: GCF_029953005.1. Classification (NCBI taxonomy): domain Bacteria; kingdom Pseudomonadati; phylum Pseudomonadota; class Alphaproteobacteria; order Hyphomicrobiales; family Nitrobacteraceae; genus Bradyrhizobium; species Bradyrhizobium sp. Mp27. The sequence continues at coordinate 2,076 of NZ_JASAUS010000343.1, forward strand.
AATGGACAATATTCAAGTTGCGAGAAAGATACAGATTGCTGTTCCGGCTTCATCTGCATAAGCAAAAAATGCGAATGACCGTTACGGGAGTCGTTCATACGAGGTAGTGCGGTAGCGCTTACGGTTGGACTTACCTGGATGCAGCTGCATTTGATGGCTCCGTAGTTTTCACTTTGGCGGAGGAGGAACATATGCCCCGTGCTATTCGTCTATGGGATGAAAAGAACGGCGAAGGCGTTGGGAAGTCATTCGAAGTGGATATGCCCACACTGCCTCCGGAGATCGACGCGAAAGCCGAGAGTCTATCTGTTGTTCGCGAGGCGATTCCAGTGGTTCTCTACGATCAGCCAAACTACGGCGGAAATCACGTCCAACTCATACGGGCCGGCGGATGCGATGATCTGGCGAATTTACCAGGTGGCGGCAATTGGGCCAATCGCATCAGGTCGTTTAAGTTAAAGGTTCCTACTCTAAGCGAATCTGAGGTCCAAGTAGAATTGCCCGACGCACCGCGCGATATCGGACTGTAAGTTTGTGGCGCGGGCGAGAGAGGTGGCGACACCTCTCTGAGGCGAGAACGTCCGAATTTGGCTTAGCTCGGACCTCCGTTGAGGACCGCTATAGGGCGGCTATCAGGGACACAGTGGACCTGGCCTCATGCGCGCTCCGATCTGCGATGTGGGATCTATGAAACGCGCTTTAGCGGGGTCGAAAGTGATATGCCGAGTGTTGAAGCCTTCATCGTCGTTGCTTGAACGGTGCGCTTTAGCTTCTTGACTACCTTGGCGACTCCAGCGTTTTCCTTGGCCATCGCCTTCAATTGCCGCAGATCATCTTTTGTCCATTCGCGGCGAACAACCGTGTTTTTGCTGCCATGTCTACTCCATTCACTTGTGCATTGCTTGTACACCGCTCCAGGCAGCGCAGGCATCAACTCATGGGTGGATCAAATCACATGGAAAGTTTCAGCGCCTAAACACCTGCGCGCCGATACAGCCGGTTGGTTCTCATCAATCACAAGAGAACACGAATGGGACTACGATCACGATCAGCTCGTGGTCGAAGCTTGCAAGTCGTGGGACAGATCAGAACAAGCTAAAGTACTGGCTAAGCACGGCGTGCTTCGGCGCAGCTTAGTCGAGGGTCGTACAGGGGGATCGAATCCCTGGGTAAGAAGGGGCATCGACCGGCATATGAGAAAATTCACGTATCCACAAAATGGAGATTCCGCCCCAACCGGGCTGATGGGATCAGTGGGGCTGAGAAGACGGCTTCGGAAGGAAATGCAGGCGGAAGGATGATCTTGGCCTACCAGCGCCGACGCCACAATGATTGAGTTCGCCGCCAACCTAATGTTTCAGCAACAAAGCGGTCTGATCGATAGCCCAGCCCGCACGCTCTTGGTGTTCACGCTAATCAAGCTCTGTGTTTCGGCATGGAATAAGGACCCCGTTTTCGGGGTGATCGGCATCCAATCGGGACCCCGGGATAAGGGTCCACAGTGGCTTCCATCGAGTCATGGAAGCCGAGGTT
>NZ_JASAUS010000344.1:0-3572 GCF_029953005.1 Bradyrhizobium sp. Mp27
AGCAACCGTCGAGGCCCTCCGGCAGTTCTGGATGCCTATACGCTTCAAGCGCGGTGCGTAGGCCGTCCGCACCAAGTCCGTGGCTCCGTGGGCCTCTCGTACCGTTTACGGTCTTTCCTGTTCCTTTCGGGCTCTTGATGAGAGTGAGACCGTCATTGATGCGATTCAGCGTCAGGTACTTGCTCGAGGTGATCGCGATGTTTGCGTCGGTCAATCCCTCGTGGATCGGGTCTTCGTTGACAAAAAGGTCCTTCAACGGTCCGAGATCGTGGTGCTTGTCGAAGTACGCTTTCACTTCGCGGACGCGTTTGTCGAAGTCGAAGAAATCGTAAGACGGAATTGTTGTACCTTCGAGCCAGAACGTCTGTGCGCAGGTCGAGCAATGCAATCCCCTTGTGCCTGTGCGCGATTTGAGGACGAACGCGCTTGCGTGCTCATCATGATGAAAGGGGCAACATACCGCTGTACCGAAATCGATCTGTGAGAACGGTAACGTCTTGCCATATCCTGTTTTTATGGAGAGTTCTGCGGCAACGGTGAGTTTGGAAACTGAGCTGGCGGTTACAGCCGAACCCTTCGTGTCGCTGTGATCGGTATCCAGCCCTTGCTTGATGAGTTCGTCCAGAAGGGCTGCGTCGATGCCACGGTCAAAGATTTGCGGATTGGAGCCGCGTGAGCCGTAGAAGATGCGAGCCGCATCTGTTGCGCCTCGATCACCATTGAGCCGCAAAGTCAGGCTTCGGGATGCCGCGACCATTTCATCCCTAGAATCGATTGTTCGCGGCAGCGCGAAGATGAGACGAAAGCGGTGCTGCTCGTTAGTGTGGCTTGGAGTGGTGTAGAAGATCGTCAGGAAGCGCTCGACGATCGGATCGCACATCATCTCATCGATGCGGCGCGTTCCGTCGATATCAACGGAGATGATGTCCGAGCAGAGGAAATTCGCCGATTTTCGGAGCCCATCGAGTTGGCAGCAGTACGCGATCCCCTTGTTGATCGAGTCCGCGAGCTGCTTCGGGGTCAACGACCTGTTGATCCAGCCCTCAGCAAACAAGGATTTATCGTTGCCCTCGTTCTTGTTGATGAGTTTCCGATTGATGGAAAGCTTGAGTTTTCGCGTAAGGACGGACATGCGCGGTCATCGTGCCACGGAGGCACGGATTCGACCACGGGACCGATGTGCCCTGGTACCGCGAGAAGTGGTGATAACAGGGAGGGTATTTTGATGGTTGTATATAAATCGGGGTGTTATCACCTCACGGGAGGTAAAATAGTAGGGATAAGAGAGGTAAAATAGTAGGGAAAGGAAGCTGCCACGCGTTGAGTGGATGCCGATACTTATGCCCCCGAACGGTCCGCCGCAGGCGGACTGTCTGCCACTAGGCGGACATGTCCAACGCCGCCAGTGCCGACCTCTGAACGTCATACAAGCATAAATAGGTCATACAGCGTCATTGCCAAAAAGGAGAACAACAAAATGCATGACCTAGCAGCAACAAATCTCAGTCGCTCCCTCGGCATCTTGAAAAAAGCCGAGAAAACAAAACCAAGATCACCTGACTTGATTGGCACGATCAAAATCGAGGAACACACCCTCAAGACGCTCGTGGACCATTACAAGGAAAGCGGCAGCCTGACCGCCAATCTCGCGGGATGGGTTTATGCAGACAAGCAGGGTAAGCGGATCACGGTTGAGCTGTCACCGCGATACCAAAAGCGCGCTACCGTACAAGAATTCGACTTAGACGACTTTCTTGGCGAATCCACACTCCAATAGACCGCTGCCGCGTTAGACCAGTTCAACGATCTTCTTTTGCGCGTGGTATCGGCGCCGTCTTGCATGAAGGGGAGTAGCGCTCGCCTTTTATTGCTGCTTCAGGCTCAGGATATATGCGATCACGTCATTTGAGTCGGCTGGAGCAAGGATGAGATTGGGCATATTCTTGCGGCTTGAATGAAGAAACGCATTCAAAGCGATCCCTGTGGTCGACGGGAGGTTAGCGATGCTCTGGAAGCTCGGGGGATCAGCCTTGTCGGGGATAGTCATCGGCAGAACGTGGTGACATGAGCTGCATAGCTTTGTCGCGATTTCACGCCCGCGCAATGGATTGCCCTCAAGGGGCTGAGCGAGAGCGGAAAAGTGTGCCCCTGATACCAGTGCAGCAACGACGTAGGGAAACATCATCCAACGCATCGTGATCACCGTAAGCAGTTGTGTCGGAAAACTGCGCTCACGAGTGCACCATGTCAAATGGTGATATTTGCGGGAAGCCACCACCAAAAGTGACAAAAATATCCCTATACGAGATCGACAATCTTCCGCTGAGCGTGGCTATCGGCTTCTATGTATCGTTGGGTCGTTGATAGCGTGGAATGCCCAGCCAACATCTGGACATCGCGTAGCGAGCCGCCGACTGTCGATATCCTTCTTGCCGCATTCGTAATGAAGGTCCGTCTCCCGCTATGACTGGAACAGCCGGAATAGCTCATCTCTCTGAACCATCTCGCGAACATAATCACGATGGCATGAGCGCTGGTCACAGCCGCTCTCTCGGTCGTGATAACGTGGTCAGATGGACGACTGGAAATGGGATTCGACCTCAGCGCCACCAGTGCATCTAGGAGATCTCGATTGATCGGAATTACCCTGCCGGACCTTCCCTTACTGGCTATGTCCGGCAGATGGATGGACGACCCGATCTGACCCGTTGCATCCGAGACCATCCCCCAGGTCAGTGATGCGATCTCCTTGGCACGGAGACCTGCCTTGACGGACAGTAGAACTATGACCCGATTTCGGACTGGATACCGGGTGCCGGCGATGTATCCCAGCAACCCGTCAATCTGTGCCTTGGACAGAGTCTTAGCACCTGCGGGCAGCGTTAGTGGTCAAGGTGTTGATCTTAAAAAGCTGATGACGGCTTCGTTTCATTTTTCACCCGATGCGCAGCCAGGTTTAGAGATGGTCGACGTGCTCACCAACGCGATTAGAAGGGCATTGATGGGAAATCTTCAGCCGTCTGGTTACCAGAAGATTCGATCGTTAATGGTACATCGGTCGTCGCACTACATAAATCTCATAAAGCTGCAGGACCAGCAGCGAGATAGCCAGCCGAAGCCTTACATGGCTGTACTGAACTCCTTCATGGCTGGCGGAAAATCGTTGCTTATATGAGCACGAGTGTTTCGAGCAAGTGTGGCGGCAGGACCGGTGATAGAATTGATATTCCATCATCAGTCTGACCTGATTCGAGGGTGCTGATGGAGAGTGAGCATGGCAAGCTTACGAGCGCGAAATGGCAAGTGGCAGGTTCAAGTGCGCAGGTTAGGGCATTCTTCCAGAACGCAGACATTCTACCTGAAGTCTGACGCGCAACGTTGGGCTCGACTTATGGAAATCGAGCTTGACCGCACGCTGCTTCCAAACGATGTGCGCCAATTGAATAAGATTACGATTGCTGACGAGCTATGGCGGAATCTGGGTGATGACGGTGTGAGGAAGGCGGCGTATCGAGGCGGGTGACGAGCCTGCCAGAACCTCTCGAGGAGAGCGATACGCCATGACCGAGACT
>NZ_JASAUS010000345.1:0-3541 GCF_029953005.1 Bradyrhizobium sp. Mp27
GTAGCCGCAATGGGCCATACAGTCGGCGCACTTCTCGTACTTGCCGGTGCCGTAGGTCTCCCAGTCGGTGGTGTCCATCAGCTCCTTGAAGGTCTTGGCATAGCCTTCACCCGATTCGCCCGCGGAGCTTATTTCTTCAGCGCGAACACCCAGATCACGCCGCCTTGCGGCACATTGGATTCGATGCCGATATTGTTGGTCGCGAGCGCATCCTGGATGCGCTGCGCGTCGACGCCCCATCCGGATTGGATCGCGATGTATTGCGTGCCGTCGATCTCATAGGACGACGGCATGCCCATGATGCCGGAGTTGGTCTTCTGCTCCCACAGCAGCTCGCCGGTCTTGGCATTGAAGGCGCGGAAGTTGCGGTCGTTGGTGCCGCCGACGAAGACGAGATCGCCTGCGGTCGCCGTCACCGAGCCGAACAACTGCGACTTCGGGAAATTGTGCTGCCACACCTTCTTGCCGGTGACGGGATCCCAGGCCTGGAGCTCGCCGAAATGATCGGCGCCGGGCTTGGTCTTCAGGCCGATGTCTTCCGGCTTGGTGCCGAGCCAGAGTTCGCCGGGCTTGAGCGGAAGCTTCTCGCCGGTAAAGCCGCCGCAGAAATTCTCGTTGGCGGGCACGTAGACGAGGCCTGTCTTCTGGCTGTAGGCCGCCGACGGCCAGTCCTTGCCGCCCCACAGCGACGGACAGAACTCGACGCGCTTGCCGACGGTCGGCTTGTGATCGGGATCGACGATCGGCCGTCCGCTCTCGGCATCGATGCCCTTCCAGACGTCGGTGGAGACGAACGGCCAGCCGGCGACATAGTTGATCTTGGTCGGCGTGCGCTCGAGCACCCAGAAGATCGCGTCGCGGCCGGGATGGACCAGGCTCTTGATGTTGCGCCCATTGCGTTGCAGGTCGATCAGCATCGGCGCTTCGACCTCGTCCCAGTCCCAGGAATCGTTCTGGTGATACTGGTGATAGGTCTTGATCTTGCCGTTGCTGGGATCGAGCGCGAGCACCGACGACGTGTAGAGGTTGTCGCCGGGGTGCATCTCACCGGGCCACGGCGCGGCATTGCCGACACCCCAATAGATCGTCTTGGTCTCCTTGTCGTAATTGCCGGTCATCCAGGCCGAGCCGCCGCCGTTCTTCCAGTCGTCGCCCTGCCAGGTGTCGTGACCGGGCTCGCCCTCGCCCGGAATGGTGTAGGTCCGCCACAGCTCCTTGCCGTCCTTGGCATCGTAGGCGGCGACATAGCCGCGCACGCCGAACTCGCCGCCGGAGCCGCCGACGATGACCTTGCCGTCGATGATCAGCGGCATCAGGGTCATGTACTGGCCCTTCTTGTAATCCTGCACCTTGGTGTCCCACACCACCTTGCCGGTCTTGGCGTCGAGTGCCACGACATGGTCGTCGGTGGTGGCGAGATAGAGCTTGTCCTCCCAGAGGCCGACACCACGGCTGGTCGGATGCAGCTGGAACAGATCGTCGGGGAGCTGCCGCTTGTAGCGCCAATACTCGTCGCCGGTCTTCGCGTTCAGCGCGATCACCTGCCCCATCGGGGTCGCCACGAACATCACGCCGTTGTTGACGATCGGCGGCGCCTCGTGGCCTTCGACCACGCCGGTGGCAAACGTCCAGACCGGCGTGAGATTCTTGACGTTCGAGGTGTTGATCTGGTCGAGCGGGCTATAACCCTGCCCGTCATAGGTGCGCCGATAGAGCATCCAGTTGCTGGGTTCCGGATTTTCCAGCCGCTGCGCGGTGACGGGAGAATAATTCTCGATCGGGCCGGCGCCGGCGGCGGTCGAGGCAAGACACGTGAAGGCGACGAAGCCGGACAGTAACCATTGCTTCCTGGTCATGGAAGTTTTCATGGACGTTCCCCTTTTTCATCCGTTTGAATTCTTGATTTGAATTCTTGTCGTTCGTCCCGTCGTCCGCCCCTCGGCGGATGCGGCCTCTCGTGACGCGGGCATAACCCGCACCGTCCATCATCCTGGCTGCACGCCACCTACCTTTCCGATGAAGTTGCCGGCGACGCTGAGCGAACCGTCAGCGAGCGCGAGCGGCAGCGCGGCAAGCCGCCGCGGCGCCGGCCCGAACACGACCTGCGCGCCCGCGCGGGGATCGTATTCGGAGTTGTGACACATGCACTTGAACACGTCCTTGTCGCCGACATCGCTCTTGACCCAGGCGGTGACGGGACAGCCGGCATGCGAGCAGATCGCCGAATAGGCCAGGATGCCGTCGACGGCACGCGCGCGGGTTTTCTCGTCGAGCTCGGCGGGATCGAGTCTGACGATCAGGATCTCGTTGAGGCGCGAAGCGCTGCGCACCACCGACGTGTTGGGATCCTTCGGCCACGCATGGACCGGCGGTCCACCGGCCGGGAGATCGGCCGCGGTGATGAGCTTTCCCTCCTGGTCGCCTTCGGAGAAGACGAGGAGATCACCCTTCTGCGGACGTTCATCGGAGCCTGGCGGATCCTCGCCCCCGCGCGCCTGCGTGGAACAACCAAGGCAGGCGGTCGTGGCGAGCGCGCCAAGCAGCAGCGTTCGCCGCGTCTGTTCTATGCCCGCGTCGACTTCGGGTTCGGCGGTGGTCTCGGACGATGAGGGAGTGGTGTTGAATGATGCGCGTGACATGCACCTTAGCAGGCGCTGGAACTCTGCCGAAAAAAAGGCGGAGAGTTGGCGCCGCAGCGCATCAATATGTCTTTGCTCGCTTTGGTTGAACGCAAATGAATGCGTTCCAGCGCATATTTGCAATTGCAACGTCACGTCGCGCGATCGGCATGATGATTTTGCAGATCAGACCGATGATGCCGGAATTGGTGCAACGCGTTATTGGCCGCGCAGCACAACCTCGAAGCGACACAACTGCACGTTTTGCAGGCAGATTTGCTGTCGTCAGGACCGGAGCACGTGACGCGGCGCAGCGATACGGCCGGCGATGGTCGCCGACGCCATCTCAAAACTGTCGGCGATGCGACGCGCCTTGTCGATGAAAAGCGCGGCCGCCGGCGGCGGACAGACCTCGCGCGCGGTCTGCTCGAACAGATCGAGCCAGCGGTCGAAATGATCGCCGACCAGGCTGAGCGGCACATGCGCCCGCATCGGCGAACCATGATAGCGGCCGCTCATCAGCACGACCGACGACCAGAAATCCCTAAGTTTGGCGAGATGCTCGTCCCAATTCTGCACGATCGCAAAGACTGGCCCCAGCAGCGCATCCTCGCGCACGCGTCCGTAGAAGCGGGTGACGAGCTCCCCGATCATCTCCTCGGTGATCCCGGTGCGCTCGATCGCATCCTGGGTCAGCAGGTTCCGCCGCGCGGCCGCCGCCTCGCGCTCGGCCTTCAGTCGATCCGACATGCTTTTTCTTCGTCCGTTCTGTCTTCCCCTCTCCCCTTGTGGGAGAGGGTGGCTCGCCGCGAAGCGGCGAGACGGGTGAGCGACTGTGTTCGCTGTCAAGCGGGTTGCCATGGTGTTTTCGTCCTGATCATGACGTTGAGGATGGTCAGCAGCTTGCGGGCGACGGCGATCAG
>NZ_JASAUS010000346.1:0-3447 GCF_029953005.1 Bradyrhizobium sp. Mp27
ATTGTTCCATCGCCTTCAGTCTCCTCTCGGCTCTCTGACAAGCCAAGGATCGCAGAGCGAAAGCCGAAGCGAAACCAGTCAATCAAATGGGAGAAAAGCTCCGCTTACGCTGTTCACGACGGAGCCCGAGGAATAGGGCTTCATGTTGCGACGATGAATGATCTTGATCTCATCGCGCATCAGGCCATCACCACCGGTGTCTCTTCGGCAAGCCCATACACGCGCTGCGCCTTCGAAAACCCCGCGATCGGAAATTCGCCGAGCTCGCGCCAGTCATGGTGGCAGGCGTTCGCGAAGACTTCCGAGACCACGACAGTCCGCCCCAGCCGGCCCGTGATCTTCTCCAGTCGCGCCGCGAGATTGACGGCGGGGCCGATGCAGGTGAAGTCGAGGCGATTGCCGCCGCCGATATTGCCGTAGAGGATGTTGCCGACGTGCAGCGCGACGCCAAAGCGGAAGCGCTCGACGACATCGCCGACCGGAAAAGCGAGCGCCTCGACGCTGGCGCGGGATTCGCGCGCGGCCTCCAGCACGCGCGCGCAGACATGCGCGGCATCGCCGATATATTCGTCGATCGGGAACACCGCGAGCAGGCCGTCGCCCATGAATTTCAGGACCTCGCCGCCATGGCCCCGGATCGCGGTGACCTGGCAGTCGAAATACTGGTTGAGGATCTCGACCACGGTCTCGGCCGGCAGCCGGTCCGATAGCGCAGTAAAGCCGCGCAGATCCGAGAGCCAGATCGCGGCCTGCATGGTGTCGTTGTGGCCGCGGCGGATCTGGCCGCCGAGGATACGCGCGCCGGCACGGTTGCCGACATAGGTGTCGAGCAGCATCTCGGCGGTGCGGCGCAGGCTGATGATCTCGGCGACGCGCGCGAGCGGTGTCCCGATGGAGCGGATTGCCGCGATGTCGTCGTCGCTGAAGCCGCCGGGATGCCGCGTGACCCAGCTCGTCGCGTGGATCGAGCCGTCGAGATAGTGCATCGGCATCGCGAGGTAGTCGGTCACGCCTTCGGCGCGCATGTCGTCGAGGAACGGAAACCGCTTGCTGTCCGGATCGTCCATCCGTCCCCGCACCTCGAGCCCCTCCTCGAACACGATCCGGAGCGGGCTCCGGGCGAATTCGGGCGTGTCCAGGATCTCGAAATCGACGGTGCCGATCTCGACCTTCTGGCCCTGGCGCCAGATGAAGTTGCGGCCGAAGATTTCCGGATGCAACGTGCGAATGAAGATGCCGAACCGCGACAGCGGCAGGCCGGCCGCGACCAGATGCTCGCAGACCTCGGCGATCATCTCGGAAGGGGTCCCGGACGACCTCGCACCGTCGATCAGCCAGTTGGTGATGCGCTGGATCTCGGAGTTTTGCATGTCCGCATTTGCGGACGAAGTCTTGGGGACGTCAAGCTGCGCGGTGGGTCAGTACCGCGACACGAACGCCCTGCTCGGAGCTAGCGCCCCACCTGCCCGCGATCCCGAATGAAATGATCGGCCAGCACGCAGGCCATCATGGCTTCGCCGACCGGGACGGCGCGGATGCCGACGCAGGGGTCGTGGCGGCCCTTGGTGAAGATCTCGGTGTCGGCGCCCTTGCGATCGACAGTAAGGCGCGGCTGGAGGATCGACGAGGTCGGCTTCACCGCGAAGCGCACCACCACCGGCTGTCCAGTGGAGATGCCGCCCAGAACGCCGCCGGCATGGTTGGAGAGGAAGCGCGTGCCGTCGTTGCCCGTGCGCATCTCGTCGGCGTTCTCCTCGCCGGTGAGCTCCGCCGCGCCAAAGCCGGCGCCGATCTCGACGCCCTTCACGGCGTTGATGGTCATCATCGCGCCCGCAAGATCAGAATCGAGTTTTGCGTAGATCGGAGCACCGAGGCCTGCCGGCACGCCTTCGGCGACGACCTCGATCACCGCGCCGATCGACGAGCCGCTCTTGCGGATGCCGTCGAGATAGGTCTCGAAGAACGCGGCCTTGTCCTTGTCGGGACAGAAGAACGGATTTTTCGCAATCTCGTCCCAGTCCCATTTGTTGCGGTCGATCTTGTGCGGGCCGATTTGCACCAGCGCGCCGCGCACCTTGACGTCGGGCAGCACTTTTCGCGCGATCGCACCGGCGGCGACGCGCATCGCGGTCTCGCGCGCCGAGGAGCGGCCGCCGCCGCGATAGTCGCGCAGGCCGTATTTGGCCTCATAGGTGAAGTCGGCGTGGCCGGGCCGAAACTTGTCCTTGATCTCGGAATAGTCCTTCGAGCGCTGGTCGGTGTTCTCGATCAGCAGGCCGATCGGGGTGCCCGTCGTCACCTGCACGCCGGTCTCCGGATGCGCCATCACGCCGGACAGGATTTTCACCTGGTCCGGCTCCTGGCGCTGAGTGGTGAAGCGCGATTGGCCGGGCCGGCGGCGGTCGAGATCCTGCTGGATATCGGCCTCGGTGAGCGGGATCATGGGCGGACAGCCGTCGACCACGCAGCCGATCGCCACCCCATGGCTTTCGCCGAAGGTGGTGACGCGGAACATGTGGCCGAAGGTGTTGAAGGACATCGCTAGCCTGTAAGTCAGTTCTGACTTGTGTCGTAACGCGCCCTGAAATTGGGGTCAAATACGCGCCACAGTCGTCATGGCCGGGCCTGTCCCGGCCATCCACGTTCTTGACCGCCCGAAGCAAAAAGTCCGTGGATGCCCGGGACAAGCCCGGGCATGACGGCGGAGAACGGGGCGGCGCCCGCCCTTAACTAAACTTCTCCAGCCGCCCGTCGCGGAACACATAGACCGCGCCCTGCTCGATATAGAGCTCGGCGGCGCTGGCGGGCGTCTCCAGGCCGAGCGAAACCATCAAGGCCCGACACGTCCCGCCATGGGCGACTGCGACGGTATCGGTCCGGAGCTCGTCGTACCAGGCCCGCACGCGGACCTGCACATCGGCGTAGGTCTCCCCGTCCGCGGGGCCGACCGTCCATTTGTCGGCGAGGCGCCGGGCGTAGACGTCCGGATCGGCCGCCTCGCTCTCGGCCAGCGTCAGCCCTTCCCAGCTGCCGTAGCCGATCTCGCGGAGGCGATCGTCGAGCGCGTAGTCGGCCTGCGGCAGCTCGAGCTTGCCGCGCGCGAGTTCCATGGTCTGGCGTGCACGCCCGAGCGGGCTCGACACGTAGGGTAACGCCGCCTTGTCCTTGCCGTCGCGCTTGAAGAGATCCGCCAGCACGCCGCCGGCCTGCACGGCCTGACCGCGTCCACGCGCGTTCAGCGGAACATCCTTGGTGCCCTGAAGCCTCCCGAGCGCATTCCACTCGGTCTCACCGTGGCGAAGATAATAGATCGTGGGCACCGGCATTCCAGATTTATAAGCTAGTACCCGGAATCAGAGCTGAGTGATACGGCGGCCTTTGAAACGGCGTTGACGGACCTTTTTCTTGGTCCAGACGAAGGGCTCGGCTCTGTCGTTGTATGCGTTG
>NZ_JASAUS010000347.1:0-3435 GCF_029953005.1 Bradyrhizobium sp. Mp27
ACGCCCTCCCGACGCAACGACAAAACCGTAAAGCCCCGCGTTCAGCATAACCCGGCAGGAATCCACTTAAATCCAGCGGGGCGCTGTCCAAACAACCGGGGCCAGCTCTGACTGGACAGAAAGCTTCGAGCGAATTGCGGGTTGCGATCGCAGGCCTGGGCTCGATCGGCACCAAGATCGCGTCGGCGCTCGATCAGGGCATCGAGGGACTGACGCTCACCGCCGTCGCGGTGCGCAATCCCGCAAAGCATCAGGCCTTTATCGGCGGTCTGCGCCGTCCGCCGCAAATCGCGCCGATCGAGCAGCTCGGCGAAGTCGCCGACATCGTGGTCGAATGCGCGCCGAGCAGCCAGTTGCGCGCGATCGTCGAACCCGCGGTGAAACGCGGCAAGGCCGCGGTCGTCGTCAGCGTCGGCGGGCTGCTCGACAATTTCGATCTCGTCGATCTCGCCCGCGCCAATGGCGGCCGGATCATCGTGCCGACCGGGGCGTTGATCGGGCTCGACGCCGTCAACGCCGCCGCAATCGGCACTATCAACTCGGTGAAGATGGTGACGCGCAAGCCGATCGACGGCTTGAAGGGCGCGCCCTTCATCGTCGAAAACAACATCGATATCGACAATCTGCGCGAGCCGCTCAAGCTGTTCGAGGGCACCGCGCGCGAGGCCGCAAAGGGGTTTCCGGCCAATCTCAACGTCGCGGTCGCGCTGTCGCTCGCGGGCGTCGGGCCCGACCGCACCTCCGTGCAGATCTGGGCCGATCCGACCGTGACGCGCAACGTTCACCGCATCGAGGTCGAGGCGGATTCGGCGCGTTTCTCGATGTCGATCGAGAACATCCCGTCGGAGAATCCCAAGACGGGCCTGATCACGGCGCTGTCCGTGATTGCGCTGCTACGCAAGCAGCGCGCCACGCTTTGTGTCGGGACGTAACCTCTACGCGCCCGTGACGCGCCAGATCACGTTGCCGACGTCGTCGGCCATCAGCAGCGACTTCTTGTCGGGTCCGATCACGACGCCAACCGGACGGCCGTAGGATTCCTTCTCGTCCGGGGACAGGAAGCCCGACAGGATGTCGCGACCGGGGCCGGAGGGCTTGCCGTTCTCGAACGGGATGAACACCAGTTTGTAGCCCGAGAGAGTGCTGCGATTCCACGAGCCGTGCTGGCCGATCACCATGCCGTCGGGGAAGCCGGGCAGCGTGCCCGCCGGCATCCAGCACAGGCCGAGCGAGGCGGTGTGGCCGCCGAGCGCGTAGTCCGGTTGAATCGCCCTAGCGACCATCGCGGGATCCTGCGGCACGCGATCGTCCACCGTCTTGCCCCAGTAGCAATAGGGCCAGCCGTAGAAGCCGCCGTCGCGCACCGAGGTGAGATAGTCCGGCGGCGTCTCGTCGCCGAGCCCGTCGCGCTCGTTGACGACGGTCCAGAGCACGTTCGTATTGGGCTCCCACGCGAGTCCAACCGGGTTGCGCAGTCCCGCACCAAAAATGCGATGCGTGCCGGCGGCGAGATCGAGCTCATAGACCGCGGCGCGGCCTTCCTCGACCTCCATGCCCATCTCGGCGATGTTACTGAGCGAGCCGACGCCGGCATAGAGCTTCTTGCCGTCGGGGCTCGCGAGCAGGCTGCGCGTCCAGTGTCCGCTCGGCTTGAACGTCGTGAGCCGCTTGCCCGGCGCGGTGATGCGGTCGGCATTGGCGACATAGGGGAAGGCCATCACGCCATCGGTGTTGCCGACATAGAATGTGCTGCCGACCAGCGCCATGCCGAAGGGCTGGCTGAGGTTCTCCATGAAGGCGCCGCGCACTTCGGCGACGCCGTCGCCGTCCTTGTCGCGCAGCAGCGTGATGCGGTTGGCGCTGACGCCGAGCGCGGCGGCGCGCCGCATCGTCGCCTGCATCGCATAGTGAAACACCGACCTCGGCGCGCCCGCAATCTGCGTCGCCTCCGCGATCAGCACGTCGCCATTGGGCAGCACCTCGATCCAGCGCGGATGGTCGAGCCCGGCCGCGAATGCATTGACCTTGAGCCCGGGGGCGACCGTCGGCTTCTGGCCCTCGCTCCAGCCCCTGGCCGTCGGCATCTTCAAGGTCGGCAGCGCCCCCTGCGGCTTCGCTTCGGGAATCGCCGGCGCCTGGCCCCAGGCCGGCGCGGGCGCGGTGCCCGACAGCCGCCGCCATTGCAGCGCGGCACCGCCGATCAGCGCGACGAACTGCGCGAAGATGCTGGAAAAGGTCATGGAAATCCCCTGTTGAACGTACGGCACAATCCAACGACGGATCGCCCAAAGCCCCGCGCGGGCTCAGACCTTATCGTCGACCTCTCCAGATCCACGATGGGATGTCGTTGTGCCTTTTTGCGCGCGCATCCAACTGGGTAGCGGCAAAAAGGTCAACCGTTACGGAACTCGACCAGCGCCTATTCCCGAGGAATGGCAGCCGACCAAATTTGCATGGAGAGGAAAGTCAGCGGCCGATGTGCCGGTCCAGCCGCCCGGCGCGAGCCTCTGCTGCTATGCTAGGCACGCCCAAAGAACTGACTGATTTTCGGTGCCATTGCCCGCCGCGCGCCGTCACGACATCTCCAGGCATGCAACTGTTTAACCATCCGTTAACCACAGCTATTCATGATACCGCTCGTGTATGTGTGTTCGCGACGAGCTTGATCTGCATGGCGCAGCGTGGTTCCAGAGCGCCAGTTGGAGGGGATGAGGGCGTCCTGAGCTTTCCCTCACCGCTGGCACCAGACAAGGGAGCAACAGCTCTCGATCTGGTATATCAAGCGGCCGATGTCTTCCGCGATATGGAGAAACACGCCCGCGAGACCGAAGCCCGTGCCCAATCACTTTGCACGAGCGCCATAGAAAGATTGCGGCTGGCCGAAGGGCGAGCGGAGGCCGCCGAGCGGGCACAGCGTGAACTCACCGTAGCCATCCAAACTAAGCTGCAAGATGCTTGCCGAGCGCTGGAGCAAGCCCAGTGCTGCATTGAAGCTCAGAAGGATAAGTTGACGGCCGTAGAGCTTCGCGCCGAAGTTGCGGAAGCCGAAGCGCGACAAGCCAAGGAAGCGCTCGCGCTCGTTGAAGAGGCCATTCGCAAGCGTCTGCTTTGCGCAAACCCGCATGCCGATGGCAGGTTGCCAGCGGTAGCCTGATCGATTGCGACTGCAATGACGCACTGGGTGCTACCGCGCGGGCAGGCGCGGAGCGGGCGAACTCACCCTGCTGTGAGCCTGGCGGTAGCCACCGCCTTTAGCATTTGAAATCGGGCGGGATGGGGTTCGACCCAAATAGGGCCGGTGCAGCCTGAGAGGCTCATTTTTCTTACCCCCGTGGGTCGGTCAAAATCCCCCGGGTATGGTCACTTGAAACTCCCCCACCTGATGATCGCCGTCAGCGCCGCTGAACAGCAGTAGCCGGTCAGGCAGGACGTTTA
>NZ_JASAUS010000348.1:0-3413 GCF_029953005.1 Bradyrhizobium sp. Mp27
GACCGGCGGGGCGTCCGCCCCCCGTTCGCCCAACCCATCCCTCAAGCGCGTTGCAAAGTACCGGTCGTCAGGCGGTGAAAAGCCGAAGGCAATCCTGTGCGCCTCGTCAGAGCAGATGTGCGGCCACATCAATCGGACTAGAAAAACGCACTCTCACGAATAGGACGGGTTAGATGCGGTAGGTGATCAGCCTCCGAAACGAGACTATCAAACTGGCTGCGACTTCATGGTCAAGGGTGGCGTTCCTCCTACAACTACGACATGCCATGGCACCATTTGTCTGGGCTACCAGGAGAATTTCGCGATGAACTGCGTCAAGAAAATGTCTGTCGCGGGTATCGCTGCGTTGGCACGCTCGCTGGCCCGGGCGCAGGTATGGGCTATGGCCCTTCTTGTCTTCCTCGGCTCAGTCTCGATCGCCGAAGCCCGGAACACGCCTTGTTCAGGCAAGAAAGGTGGTGTTTCTCATTGTGAGAATGGTAAGTTTGTTTGCAAGAACGGAACTATTAGCCAATCTAAACTGACATGTTCTCGCTAATTCGGCACCTTCGGCAGAAGCATGAAGAGATCGAGCGCGAGGCAGAGGCTTTAGTGGTCTGAAATCGTATCATCGGTCATGGCGGGCGTGGCGTTCGCGGTTGAGGTGATGGGGTTGGCTTCACAACCGAATCCTACGCCGCATCAGCGCTTTACACCACGCTCGCCAGCCTCTCAGGCGCCCTCTCGCGAATAAGACGGGCTAGGCCGAGACCGGAGCGGCCCTGTTTCTGGGTCGAGACGCGGATGTAGGCGACGGCGGTCTTCATGGGGCTCCTCAGGTGGAGCCTTCTTATAGGAAGTAACTTCCTATGCTGTCAAGTTAATGAGGAAAGGATGCTTCCTGGCCTGGCAAGCGCTAGCTAAAAAACGCACTCTCGCGAATAGGACGGGCTAGCAGTTGACGGTGCTCAGACCGTGTACCGGCACACGGTATACGCAAGTATACGCTAGTATACGCTAGTATACGCTAGTATACGCTAGTATACGCTAGTATACGCTAGTATACGCTAGTATACGCTAGTATACGCTAGTATACGCTAGTATACGCTAGTATACGCAATTATATGCAAAGAAAATGCGACAGATGCGTTAATAGAATCGCAGAATCTTACATGTCAAACGCGATGCTCAAATCCAGCTACGACCTCCCGAATTTACCGCCCCCCAACGCCTTTCCCGAAGACCCCGGGTCGCTGGCTGCCAAAGAGGTCGCGCGACTGAGCATTCTTGACGGCATGCGGGGAATTGCTGCCATCTGCGTCGTCTTTTTACATTTTTATGAACCCTTTCAGTTCGGTCCTCAGAACTGGATTCCTCGCGGTTATCTCGCTGTGGATTTTTTCTTTTGCTTGTCAGGGTATGTAATGGCATTTGCCTACGACCCTTTTCGCGTAGAATTGTCACCCACAGAACTTATTAAACGGCGTCTTATACGACTGCATCCGCTGGTCGTAATTGGCACCTTGTTGGGCTTCGTTGTGGTTGTAATCGGACGATTCTACGCGCCTGTGGCTGCCGCATTATTCAATTTTAGTGTCACGGAGTTTTTTATTCTCCTCACCTGCAGCGCACTTCTATTGCCGCACTTATTTCACAGCGATCCCAGCTTTCCTATTTTTCCTTTAGTCGCTCCCGCCTGGTCATTGCTTTGCGAGTATGTGGCGAACCTAACGTTTGCTCTTTTTCTGCGCCAACTATCGCTTCGATGGTTGCTAGCGATGCTCGCCTTCGCCGCGGTTGCAACGGCATACACGTGCTACGATTTCGGAAGCCTAAACGGCGGTTTCGACCGCAGAACCTTCTGGATTGGCTTTGTACGGGTAGGTTTTTCATTTATCGCGGGCGTTGTTGCTTACCGTATTGGCAGGCAACCGCTGTTGCCACGGGCAGCATATTACCTTCCACTTATTCTGCTTGCGACCTTCTTTTGGCCCTTCCTTTGGAAGCCCTACGATTTCCTGATCGTCACAATCGTATATCCGCTCCTTGTTTGGCTGGGCGCTAATGCAATCGGGAGTCCGTCGATCAACCGTTTTAGCGAGTTTATCGGAGATCTTTCATATCCGCTTTATATGACCCACTACGTTCTACTCATGCTATTGTTCGGCGGAACTTCGGCAGGTTGGGTTGCGCAGAATCATGCAGCGCTAGCGGTACCAACCATGACGCTAGTTGCAATCGCTTTTAGCTTTCTTGTTAAGCGATATCTCGACGAACCGATCCGAGCCACTTTGCGTCGCAGATCATTTGAGCACCTCAAAGGCTAATGCAGGGCACTGCCGCAGGTATGCACGGATGGCCTCGACGGCCGCTGGAATATCGGCGTAGGCGTTACGCAGAAAGTGCCCGGTTTCGCGGGCCGCTTCGTGGCGGTCCGGGCGGCGGACGGCCCTGATCGTCGCAACAGTGCTGCAGGATGACCTTCGGAACACCATGGCACCCTTCAAGCAGACCACGCTCCCAGCCCACTACAGGGGCGACCAGACCTTCGGCAGGCCGAGTGGCTACCGACCGGAATACGGTGACATGCTGATCGATGCGACGAACAACGAGGGCATCAGCCTCACCGCCTTCGCCGGGCTGATCGGGGTGAGCCGGGACACGGTGTACAGGTGGATCAGGGAGCACAGCGACTTCTCCGACGCGGTGTCTCGCGCGCGGCCTGCTCGGGTGCTGTTCCTGGAGCGCAAGCTGTTGCGGGCGCGCAAGGGCGCGGAGACCAGCGCTGCCGTGTTCGCACTGAAGAACGCAGACCCTGAGGAGTGGCGCGACGTGCGCTCGGTCGAGCATGGGCACAGGCTGAAGGTCGAAACCCTCACCGATGCCCAGCTCTACGCCATCGCAAGCCAGAAGGCGGGGGCGCATGGCACTGTGATTGAGGGGGAATACACCCGAACAGCCGACGAAACGACACAGTGAAACGGACGTTTCAGTGTTGCACCTGCCTCGGGCTGTGACGTGGTGTGGTTGCGTCCCGGTGACGTGACCAGCTCGCATCAGGTACGACACATGCGAGCGCATCGGAATAGGTGAGCAATCCCAAGGGGGGGCCGTGCCCCTCTGCCAGGGGGACCGGGGGTGGAAAAATCTGGTCGGGGAAGCATGCTTTTATTGACACCCCCCTCGATGTCACCGCCAACTTCAGAATGTTCGGGCTGGGTCAGCGCCTCTGGTCAGCGCAAATCTCGAAAAGGTCGCGAGCGAGAGAAGAGATGTTCACCTGGATACGATGCCCCAAGTGGAACAAATGTGCACTTTGATACTTAGCCCGTCTTATTCGCGAGAGGGCGCCTGAGAGGCTGGCGAGCGTGGTGTAAAGCGCTGATGCGGCGTAGGATTCGGTTGCGAAGCCACCCCATCACCTTCAACCGCGA
>NZ_JASAUS010000349.1:0-3394 GCF_029953005.1 Bradyrhizobium sp. Mp27
TGCCGAAAGTCATCGCCGGTGTAAAGTTCATCGACGGAATCGAAGTCATTCCGAACACTGAAAGCCACGCCGCCTGATCAGGCCGCGTCACCCAAAATCAGCCATAGCTCTATTCCAGAACGGTTGCACACATCGAACTATTTGCGCACGAAAACGGCCAACCCGTTTCCTGTGGATTGGCAACCGGTTTCTTCTACAGGCGCGAAGACAACCTTTATCTCATAACCAATTGGCACGCCCTTACCGGGCTTGACCCTTCTACTTTCCAGCCTCTTGGGGCTTTCCCTGACGTTTTAGTTTTCCGCTATAAACAATCGGTCGATGGCGCTGGTAATCCGACTGCCGGTTCAACAGTTGCTATCGCAAATTACGAAGGGCGGTTGGATTTGTACTCCTCAGGTTCGCCCATATGGTACGAACACAGCACTCGTCAAAATGTCGATGTTGTTGCGGTTAAGCTTTCGCAGTCTGAATTGGGAGAGTGGGCAAACATTCCCATAAATGAAGTGGATCAAAGTCCTCAATTGCATGTGGCGGCTGGAATGGATTGCTTCGTTTTGGGATATCCAAAAGGGATGATTGGGCCAGGTAGAACACCTATCTGGAAGCGCGGGGCCGTCGCCTCAGAACCCGATTATAACTGGAGGGACATGCCCGCGTTTCTTATTGATACCGCAACTCGTGATGGGATGTCTGGATCGCCTGTTATCGTACGACACTCAGGCATTCTATTGACTGGCGAAGGTGGCACCCTTGCTGGGGATAGCCTCATCGGAACGATGACGAAGTTCGCAGGAGTCTATTCAGGGCGAATTGGTGAAGATGAATTGGGCGTTCAACTCGGGCTGGTTTGGAAGCCTGAAGTCTTAGAAGATATCTTGACCGAAAATACTCGCGGGATGCATCCGCTTCGATAAGATGTGCAACCTATACAGCATTACCACGAACCAAGCCGCCATTGCCGCGCTCTTCCGCGTCGTTAATCGATACGTCGGCAACCTTGCGCCGTTACCCGGTGTTTTCCCGGATTATCCGGCACCTGTAGTTCGCAACACCGATCACGGCATCGAGCTTGCGCTGATGCGTTGGGGGCATGCCGCCACCACCCCGCATCGGTGGACCGCCGGTTACAAACATCCGCAACACGGCGCGGAGCGGAGAAAGGAAGACGGCTAATAACTCGAATTACCGGTTCTGGGTCTCCAGCTCGATCTTTATCCGCCGATGCTCTACTCGGTGACAGTTGGCGCAGAGGCATTCCAAGTCGTCGAGCTTTGTCTTGTGCCCTTCCGTCATGTCCTCCACCAGGACAGCACCGTGATGGACTTCGATACATGCAAGACCGTGCGGCCCGCCGTATTTTGCAATTGGGTCCATCTGACAGCGTTCACAGAATAGACGACCATGCTTGCGTAAAAATGAGTCCTTCTTTGCTTGTGCAAGCCCGGAAGCTCGCTCTTTTCTTAGATGAGCGACTAGGCGAGGCTTGCCTTCAGTCCAAAGGCGATCCTCGTTGGAAGTCGAGAAGTCTGGTAGTTCAGTAGGCTGATTTTTCGGAACAATGATGTATCCAGCCCGCTCGAGAGTTCGGAAGCAGATTGTGCCTAGCCCGCCAGAGAAGTGCTTCGGCAGCACGTTAAACGACAATGCCTCCGTGGCGGCTAGACCAAACACCGCTTTTGGCGGGAAACGCTCGCCTTGGTCCGTTACAAGGTCATAGTCTGTTGACGGCCCGTAGGCGTGTTCAAATTCGGGCTGACGCAATTTTTCAAGTGCGTTCCAGATATGTTCAGCGTTGATCGTCTCAAACAAGTTGGTGGGGAGCCGGTCAATAATATCGGCGACATGAACAAGACGAAGTTTATCTGTGAGTTCCGACAGCGCTACTTCAGTTGAGAACTGGATACGAATCCTCTTGGTCGAATTGCCGCCCTTTAAGCCCTTGCGCTGTCCGACGAGCTTCATCCGCTTGGACATCAATGTGAATGCAGTTGATCCCTCAGCATCAAGTTCGCCTCGCGAGAGAATAATGCGCTCTTCAACGGGAAGGCGCTGCGCATCGAAACTATCTACCCAAGCGGCTTCGAACGGAAGATGGGAATAAGCAATGCGGCGCAAGACAAGACGAAGAGCAGGACCGTATTGCGCGTTTGTGACGTTTGCCCGAGCGGTGCTGCCTCCACGACTATGAACGGTTAGCCCTCTTGCATCGAGCTCTGTACGTGCATCCATGAACTGATCGTTGTCGTCGAGAATCTGGTAGGTCATCATTGTCTTTCGCAGTTGCAAGAATGATGACAAGGTAGTGGGTTGCTCGGTCAATCTTCAAATGATTTCACGCCTTGAGGTTTGTTTCGCACCTCGGCAAACTGCGCGTTTTCGTGAACTATGGCGTTCAGGAGCGGGGGGGGCCGATTGGTGACAAAGGCTAAAATGGTAGAGACCAAAGCAAAGGCGAAGCGCAAACCCAAAGCTTCAACTACTCGAAGCTGGCAGATCGTACTTAGTTTTTACCGAGAGGATGGCCCTAAGGGAAACTTCGCGCTCAATCATTACCATCGGACCAAATCCGAAGCTTTGAAGCAGTGGAAGGAGGAGGGGCCTTCTTGGGTGAGGCGACATCCAAACTTTGCCTCCTTGAGGGAGGTCGTATCACGGCCGGGTAAGCCCGTGATCACGACGGAGTTGGATTGTATCTATTCTGTCGGTCCATTCTGGGACTACGGTCGCTACAAGAGACAGAAGGAAGAAGAGGCGGGTATAGACGAGTAGGTGCAGCGCTTCGCTGGCTGCCTGGCGATGAAGTGGAATTCGTTGGGCACCCATCGCCGGGGAGAACTTGCGACAGATAAGAAAAACCAGCGCCACTTTGCGGTGGACTATACGCAAGATGGACGAAGGCAAGTACACCGGGTTGGAAAACCGACTCGACGGTGAGGCCATTGTGGCGAGCAAGCCGGTTGCGGTGTTCGATTGGAAGTGCACGCGCGGCACACGCGCCGCAAGTTTGCGGTAAGTTATTCGAATTGAATTTCGGCGATTCGTTTTAAGCGATCGATGACCAGGCTTGCATCGTGCGAGGTAGCGCGGGGCGTGCAGCCATTCCGTTTGCGAAGGCGCATGTCACCTATCGGAAGATTTAGAGCTTCGGGCAAAGGCGATAGCTTCAAGCTATAGCTTCCTACCGGTGCGCGAGCCGACCAGATTTTTAATCGACTTGGCCTTCGTGTTAGCGGGGCGCGGCGGCGCACTGCGGACCTCCTTTTGTCGGATGCCAACCGGTATGTCAATCGGCGTTTGACTGGGACCCCCTATCGGCCTCCAAAAGGGACCCCTTTGATCGGCGTGCTCTGCTGGTAGCGCTCGGGTCGTCGGAGCTGGTCGGGGTTGCGGA
>NZ_JASAUS010000350.1:0-3377 GCF_029953005.1 Bradyrhizobium sp. Mp27
CCGGCGGCTCTTCTTCGTCATCTTCGCTCCTGATTCGCAGCAAGAATCCTCGCCGCTGTCAGGCAGAAAATCCACTCAAGCTACTGTCCGAATTTGCGGGGCCAGCTCTTCCCCTTGGGGCTCGGAGCCACTTGCGACCCGGCGGCAGCGGGAGGTCCGGCGATTACATCGGGGGTATCCAGATCGTCCTCACCGGCAATGCCGACCAGAGCGAACAGAGCGTAGCGACGGGCATAGGTCAAGGACGAGCCCATGCGGTGCGGAGCCTCGACGTCCTTTGCGGCGCAGACCGGCAGGTCAGAGGAAATCCATTCTCCAGAGGCATGGGCCAGCAGCGTCGTGAGGTGTATCTGACCTGAGACCTGCTCGATACGCGTGGTCTGGACCGTTGCGATCTCCTGCTGGCTCAGTGTCTTGCGGACAATGTCCAAGCCGGAGGCCAAAGAGGCGTAGCGGAAAGTCCTGTCATCCTCCCGCGGGAAGGGGGACCGGATTGTCGCCGTCAGGTTTTTTTCGGGGTTGGTCAGCACAGCCTGGGCCTTGGCCAAGGCCGCAGCGAGGGCGCCTATGTGCTCACTGGACCGATGCATGAGCGACCTCCACCCGCAGAGTTTCGAAGCTGATCGCGCCAGATTTGGAACGCTTCGCCCTGATACCGTGTCCGCTGGCTTCCTTCGCATCTTCCGGAACCAGCTTTTTCAATTCGGCTTTGGCGAGCTCATGGTCATCGTGAGCATCCCGGGTGCGGAGGTAAGTCGCGGCAAGTCCAGCCCAGGAGTTGGATGTTGCCATATCGACGATCTTGATGGCCTCGAGCCGAGGACGCGGCGTTTCAATTCCGAACAGGGCCGGTGCATCGCCGCTTTGCACGCAGCGCCAAAATTGCTTTTCGGCCGTTAAAAGAAGGTGTTGGTATAGCGGGTCAGCATGTACCGTGATTTCAACCCACTTCCCACCGCCCGTGATGATGGATAGCACCGCGGAACGTGCCGACACGACCCACATGTTGTGCTGCAGTTGAGCCATGTGCTTCTCCGCTGCAGCTTCCTCTGAAAAATTCCAGGGCAGCATGAACTTGGCTTCGAATACTGCCCCGGTCTCCTGGACACGCCCGTCCAGCGTTGCTCCCATCCATTTGTGTACCGGATGCCTGACCCTTCTCTGAACGTCTTCAACGCGGTTGCCGCTGGTTCGCTCGTACCAGGTCCGGTTGAGGTCCTCAGTGGTGGTTCCAAGTTGAACGATCAGCTCACTACTCAAATCCACCGCCTCGACCTCACCTCGTTTCTCTCGCCAGAGCCGAATGAGCTTATCTTGGTCTTCTCCCATAATGATCCGAGCGTCGGACCCCCCAATGAAATCCCTTCTAGCATTCCGAATCTCAGCCGCGTTGATCATGAATCTCTCCATCGAAAATCGACAGAAGTGATTATAATGTACATTTTAGACAAATCAATCCTTTTTCGGCATATTGGATTAAAAGGAATTCGAGATGATTTCTCCGATGCAATGTCGAGCAGCCCGCGGCCTTTTGGACTGGAGTCAGCAGCAGTTGGCAGACCGCTCAAAAGTCGGGATTGTAACAATTCGCCAGCTTGAAGCGGGGGTTAACGAGCCTCGACGTTCGACATTGCAAGTAGTGCGCTTCGCCTTCGAAGCAGCCGGTGTCGAGTTCATTGAAGAAAATGGAGGTGGCCCGGGCGTCCGCCTCCGGAAGCCAGTACGATAGTGCCGCGAACGGAAAGGCGTGCTTGCCCCAAGCCTTGCCTGCTCCACCCCAAGGTATCTGATAAGTGAAGAGACCCGCCGTATTCTTTGACCGTGATGGCGTCCTGAATGAGGACACGGGCTATTTATACGAGCAAGCGAACTTCAAGTGGACGGCAGGTGCGCGCGAAGCTGTAAAGTCAGTCAACGACGCCGGATATTTTGCTTTCGTAGTCACGAACCAGTCAGGAGTTGCTAGGGGGTTTTACAAGGAAGCCGATATCAGAGCTCTTCATATCTGGATGTCAGAGGAGCTGGCAAAAATTGGCGCTCACATAGATGCGTTCGAGTATTGTCCACATCATCCTGAGGCAAGCGTTGAGCTTTATCGCACTTCGTGCACCTGCCGAAAGCCCAGGCCCGGCATGATCACGAAGATCATGAATCGCTTCCCGGTTGATTCAGCTCGCAGCTTTCTCATAGGCGACAAGTTCACTGATATCGAAGCGGCGAACGGAGCGGGGATACGCGGCTACCTTTTCGAGGCCGGGAGTCTTCAGCAGTTCGTCCATAGCCATTTACCCACCAGATAAACAAGCCAATCAGGAGGGACGAACCAATCACCAGACGCCGCGAACATGTTCCGACGCACAGTCGTGCAGTCCCTTATGTCGAGAGGGCTGCCACTTTGGTCATGATTGCTCGCAAGGCGTCCTCAATTGTGGGGCAACGGTAAGCTGCAAACCGAGAGCGAGGCGTCGCCGTAAGGTCGATTCGCACCTTGGCCATTTCACTTTGGGGTAATAGGAAATAGTCCGTCACCTTTCTGTTTGTTGCTGGATCCAGCCTCAGCGCCAAAATGAACTCGGCGGGTTCGATAATCCATCGATGTACCAGCCGGGCGGGCGCGTGTCGCGGCGCGATGTAGTAGCGAGCCATTCGAAGAGAAATGGCGAGCCTCCCGTCAACAGTCATCACTTTGGCCTCACCGTCCCAGACGGCCGCAGCGCCAAGTGCTCGAATGCGCGTGGCAAGCTTCGATGCCTTTTGCAGCAGTTCAGCATCAGATTGTCGGCGCGTGTAAAGGTAATCGAAATCGCGATCTGAGTTCACATAGCCGACCCGGCGGAAGGCTTCCCGCAGGCTGCCGAAACGATATGCATAAAGAGGCGGGCTCGGCACGCCGTCCGTCGCCGCCATTATCGAGACGCTCAACTTGCAATTTGCTGCGAGCCGTCTCGCAGCTTTTTCAACAATTGCTCATCCGAAAGCCTGACATACTGCTCTTTCAGAAGCTCTTGAGCCTTGAGAAAAATGCGTTTGTCAACGATTGCTCGTAGAGACCAGTGCTCTGATCCATAATTCGGGTGGGTTCTTTTTCATCACCTGCCTGAGCCGGAACGACTTGCGGCTATCCAGTTCACCGCAACTGAGCAGATGACCGGTGCCAACCCGGCCAAAGCCGGGATCGCCCCCGCGCTGCGCTGGCAGATCTCAGATATAGAAATGCGCCGAGGATGATGCCGCAATTGCGTCTGAAGTCGCCATTGGACCGGCGCTGCAGAGCTATGGCTGATTTTGGGTGACGCGGCCTGATCAGGCGGCGTGGCTTTCAGTGTTCGGAATGACTTCGATTCCGTCGATGAACTTTACACCGGCGATGACTTTCG
>NZ_JASAUS010000351.1:0-3375 GCF_029953005.1 Bradyrhizobium sp. Mp27
GGGCTCGGGGATCGGCTCAGATCGTTCAACTTTTGCATGGGGCGCTCCATCGGTTCACATTAGCAACGATAGATGCAATATCCTCGCCACCGCCCCATAGCATCTTCCTCCCGCGCTTCAGTTTCTCGATGTCAGCCACAATCAGTTGCCGAATCTGCCGGAGGTCCTCCCTGCTGGGCTTGAGTGGCTCGACGTCAGCCACAATCAATTGAGCAGTCTGGCGGAGAACCTCCCTGCTACGCTAACTACTCTCGCAGTTAACCGCAACGAGCTAACCAGGTTACCCGAGGCGCTCCCGCCCGGGCTCGAGCACCTCTTTGCTAACTATAACCAGCTAACCAGCCTACCCGAGAACCTACTGACGCAGTTGGGGGCTGATGCCAACGTAGATCTGTATGGAAATCCGCTGCCGGAGCAGGTGCTGACGAACCTGCATACAGCCGTCAGCGCCGCGGGTTATGCCGGTCCATCCGTCATGCTTCCGGACAACGACGCGAGTGAACTATCATCGACAGACGATGAACAGGACGCCTCTCTCACTGAAGCCGTCGCAGGCTGGCTCAGGGGCAATCCAAAAGACGGCGATCGGGAGGTGCTGGACGCTTGGCGGACCTCTGCAGAAGAGCCGGGTGCTGAAGAGTACGCGCTTTTCCTCGGCAAGCTGTTCGAGTCCGTCAACTCTGACAATCAGGAATTCCAACAGTCGGTGGCGAATGATCTACGAGAGGCGGCGAAGAACCCGCAATTGCGTGCGCAGTACTTTCAGCTGGCCGCCGATGCTAACCAGACCTGCGAGGATCGCAGAACGTTGACTTGGAACGGTATGCAAACCGCACGTCTCATCGCAGACGTGGAGAACGGCGTCTATGACGATGGGGCACGCCTTCCCGATCTCATCGAACTGGGGCGCGTCATGTTCGGCTTGGACGCTCTGGAGGGGATCGCGCGCGAGAAGGCTGACTCGCTCGGCTCCGTCGACAGCGCCGAAAACATCGATCCCATCGAGGTCTATCTTGCTTATCAGAACAAGCTACGCGAGCGGCTGGGACTGCAGCACGTCGCGCCGAATATGCGCTTCTTTGAAGTTTCCGGCGTCACCGACGCTCACGTTGACAATGCAGAGATAACCGTGCGGAATAAGGAAGCGGCGGAAATTGCTGACTATTTGGCGACGGACTGGCAACCTTGGGACGATGTGGTTTCTCGCATCGCCCCTGACGACCATGCTGCGATGCAGGACCAGCTCATTGATGCAATGGGCGAAGAGTTCGACAACAGACTGGAGCAACAGCTCGCCGACAGAGGCTTGAGTGGAACTGATTCTGATCTCGTCGAGGATGCCAAGCGAGAATTAGGTGCCGAGGTCCGTAAGGAAATTGCCCGCGAGATCAAGGGCGCTCTAAGGGATAGGGTGCTCAATGATCACGGCCTCAGGCTGTGAAGCAGCCTTTGACTGCAGGAGGCTGTTAATTCGCATGAGGCGTAGCGCTGTCCGTCAGACTGCGGAGCGCCGACCTAAAAGCCGGCGCATGCTCAGGTGAGCGGCTAAAATTCGTGCAAGTAGCGGTGAGAGTCGGACTCCCTTCCCCGATGCCGCAACTGCACGAAAACCGCCGGAAAACAAGGAGTCCAAAAAGGCGGGGCTCGATTTTGTGACCACCGCCGTGTACCACCGATTCGGCCCGCAACGCGGGGCAAGCATCAGAACAGCGAGGCAGCCATGGTAAAACCGTTCCCGTCGAAGACCCATATCGGCAACCATATGCTGCATCCGGAAACCCTGATGCTGACCTATGGCTATGATCCGCAATTGTCGGAGGGCGCCATCAAGCCGCCGGTGTTCCTGACCTCCACTTTCGTGTTCAAGACGGCCGAAGACGGCCAGGACTTCTTCGATTACGTCGCCGGCCGGCGCGAGCCGCCGGAAGGCATGGGCGCGGGCCTGGTCTATTCGCGCTTCAACCATCCCAACAGCGAGATCGTCGAGGACAGGCTCGCGGTCTATGAGCGCACCGAAAGCTGCGCGCTGTTCTCGTCGGGCATGGCGGCCATCGCGACCACGATTCTCGCCTTCGTCCGCCCCGGCGATGTCATCCTGCATTCCCAGCCGCTCTATGGCGGCACGGAAACGCTGCTGACGAACACGCTTGCGCGGCTGTCGATCGGCGCGGCCGGCTTTGCCGACGGAATCGATGAAGCCTTGGTCAGGCAGGCCGCGGAGGAAGCGATGGGTCGGGGGCGGGTTTCAATGATCCTGATCGAGACCCCGGCCAATCCGACCAACGGCCTCGTCGACATCGCGATGATCCGCCGCATCGCCGATTCCGTCGGCAAGACCCAGGGACACACGCCGATCATCGCCTGCGACAACACGCTGCTCGGCCCGGTGTTTCAGCGCCCGATCGAGCACGGCGCGGACCTGTCGCTGTATTCGCTGACCAAGTATGTCGGCGGCCACTCCGACCTGATCGCGGGCGCCGCGCTCGGATCGAAGGCGATCATGAAGGGCATCAAGGCGCTGCGCGGCGCCATCGGCACCCAGCTCGATCCGCATTCGTGCTGGATGATCAACCGCTCATTGGAGACGCTGAACCTGCGCATGGAAAAGGCCGATGCGAATGCGCGGCTGGTGGCGAGCTATCTGCGCGACCACCCCAAGGTCGCCAGGGTTCACTATCTCGGTCATCACGAGGAGGCCTCGCCCTCGGGCCGTGTATTCGCGCGGCAATGCCTGGGCGCGGGATCGACCTTCTCGTTCGACATCGTCGGCGGCAAGGACGCGGCGGTGAAATTCCTCAACGCGCTACAGATCCTCAAGCTGGCGGTGAGCCTTGGCGGCACAGAATCGCTCGCGAGCCTGCCCGCGACCATGACCCATTCCGGCGTTCCCGCCGACATCCGCCAAAAGATCGGCGTGCTCGATTCCACCATCCGGCTGTCGATCGGCATCGAGAACCCGTCGGATCTGATCGCGGACCTCGCGCAGGCGCTGAACGCGGCTTGAGCGAGGGAATCAAAGCGGATTGGACGCGCGGCACGCTGAGGTTCGCAACGTCTCGCTGCTGGTGGCCTCGGCAGTCAATGCCGAGGGGGTCCGGGAGATCCTCGGCATCTGTGAGGGCGCCAAGGAGGACAAATCCGGCTGGTCATCGTTTCTGCGGCATCTCGTCGATCGCGGTCTCAAGGGCGTGCAGTTGGTGGTTTCCGACGCGTGCCGAGGTCTTGTCGAAAGCGTTGCGGATTATCTGCCCGAGGCACGCTATGAACGCTGCATGGTGCATTTTTATCGCAATGTCTTCAGCCACGTGCCGTCGACCCGGGTCCGCGAGGTGAGCCACATGCTCAAGGCCATTCATGCCCAGGAGAGCCGCGCCG
>NZ_JASAUS010000352.1:0-3367 GCF_029953005.1 Bradyrhizobium sp. Mp27
GCCGAAAGTCATCGCCGGTGTAAAGTTCATCGACGGAATCGAAGTCATTCCGAACACTGAAAGCCACGCCGCCTGATCAGGCCGCGTCACCCAAAATCAGCCATAGCTCCTCGCCATGCCAACCGCGAGTATAGTTTCCGTAGCGGTCGTTCCGCAGAAATTCGGAGGGAATATCCGCCAATGTGACGGTTATTGATATCGGGTTTTTCTTTGGATCCACGTCATAAAAGTCAGCATCATCGAACATCACACCGTTCCTGGATGCGAAGACCAGTTCGATGGCATCCAAGATTGTCGTCTTGCCAGAATCCCCGCTTCCGATAAGGCAATTGATTCCTGGCCTTGGCTGCCAGTCCAATCGCTTTATGCCCCGGAAATTGTCAATCTCGACACGTACGATTCGCAAATCAGTTGTCTCCCCGTATGAAACAACCTTAACACGGGGAGCCATCTCGGCCTAGGTGAACCCGAAGAAATGGATTTCTTCCGATCGCCTGACCTTGCTTTCCGGTATGCGCTCACGGCCATCGGAATCAATCAGACCACCCTTGACCTCGATTTCCCCACTCTCAGGGGCGCAGCGCCATCGGGGTCCTTTACACCACATTCCCATGATCCCCCTCCCCTCGTTTTCGATCCACCTTTGCACAACAAGCTCTGGCTGGCTGGAAATGAGAACTTCCTCCCCTACCCATACCTTTGATGATGGTGCGTCCAAGGAAATCCCAACATCCGCCAAACCCATTTCACTTGCGAACTTACTCCTACGTTCAAACCCAGGAGGGTTGGCCTCGGCGAATCGCATCAAATTCGGTCTAAGTAGGCGGATGACCTGTTTAGTCGCTTCGAAGCCGAGCTCGGGCTCCTGCCAATACCGGCCTCTCAGGCCATCAGATGAATTGTAGAACAGATCAAAGGTCTGCGGGTATACCGAGACACGGAAGCATACCTGTCGAGCGGAGCGCTCCGGATGATTTCTTGGGTTCGCCGTATGGTATGGCTCCAACCAAGTTCTCAAGACTGTGGCTTCAGACGCTATAGATCTTGCAATTGCTTCAAAGGCAAGATCACCATCTAAATACTCCCGACGTTCAGCTGAGAAGTTCGAAGTATCCCACCCTCGCGAATGCCGATTATTGATCGCCTCGTTCATGCAACGTGAGCCCCATCTGGAAAGCGAAGAAACAGATCAAGCTTATCTATGTCGTGCACACTGGCGACATGATGAAGGAACGTGACATTGGCTGCATGCGAAGCTGAGATGAGGTCCGACAAGAGTTTTGCGTTCTCCAGGCTCGTCCCGGCCAGAGCCTCTCGATCCGCAGCGACGTCCTCATGACCCGTGTTCGTAAAGTAGGTGTGCATCTTTCCTAAGACGCCCACAATAACGTCTGAGATCTGAAGCCCTAGCTCGGCTTTGGAATCCGCAAATCGGAAGTTCGCAACCGGTTTCCCCTGGCTGGTCAGAGGTGTTTCCAGCAGGCGGTCGTGGATGACCTTCTCCATGTCGAAGATGTGGGTCGAATTCTTGAAGATCGCGATACGTCCCTGGTAAAAGGTACTGAACTCATCGATGAGCAGGTTCGGGTAATAACCTTCAATGAACTCCAGACTCGCCAGCGCCCGTCCGGCCTGCAGTACACCTTTCAACATCATTGCATTGAAATGCGGGAGGACATCACTGTTACGTTCGAGAATCTCAATGAGCCTGTCGAGGAAGGGTCTCCGCCCCTCGGGTGATAACCCCGGATAGCCGAAATCGTGAAATAGCTGGATGGTTGCGGCCAGTTCGCAGCGCAGCACTGCGACGAGGTCGCTTTTCAGCAAGACGTGGTATTGCAAGAGCATCGGATTGCCAAGTTCAGGCACGATCGAATCGATGATATCTGCAACTGACCAGTAGAATGGATCCAGCTCGTGATAGTGGATCATCAACCCGTTATCGATAAGCCATCGAAGGAACGTGGTCAGCTTTCGGGAGCGAAGAACGTCAAGAAAGTTACCCTTGGCGACATGCTCCAGTTTGATTTCCGGAGCCGTCTTCTGGATACGCATCGCTTCTCGAAGCGATTGAATCTCAATCGGTCGCGGTGCTCCTTCATGCACAATGCCGCCGAGGACGAATACCTTCAGCTCAGCAACGTTCAAACGTCCATCGTCAATATACAACTTGCGGATATTGTTGGTCTCATCGTGATAAAACGTATAGACGCCGTCGGCCTTGGTCAAACCATGTAGCTGGATTTCAGCATCCCGAAGTTCGTCAATATCCATCCATTCCCACTCTTAGGCCGCAGCTCGCGAGGATGCGCGACGAACGGGCTTATGACGGATAACGACGTCCACACGATAATTAAGCCGATCTAGGCATCGAACAATCCTGTCGATCGAGAACTTCCCTACGCGGCCGGTCACTAGGGCAGATACATCAGGCTGTTTAAGGCCTAGCAGTTCGGCAGCCTTTGTCTGAGTCAACTTGCGACGTTTGATGATCGCACGAAGCTCACGAATAAGTTTGGCTTTGAGGAGTTCTTCCTCAGGATTGGCAAAGCCAAGGTCAGCGAAAATATTATCGCTGCCTGCGGTTGCTTTAATTGCCTTACTCATTTCTTGCCTCCTTTTCCGTAGTTCTCTTGGTAATGAGCCTCGGCTGCCTTCAACCGGGCCTGAATTACCAAGATGTCGTGCTTCGGAGTCTCAATCCCCTTCTTCGACTTCTTTTGGAAGGCATGAAGGACATAGATAACGCCAGCGAAGCGTACGGTGTAGACGGCACGGAACGTATCGCCATCTTCATCGTCGATGACCTCCAGTACACTCCGGCCACCAAAGCCCTTTAAGGCCTTGGCACGAGGATGCTCGTCGCCGTTTTGTGCATCATTGATCGCAAACCCCATGACGCGGCGAACCTCGTCCGGGAAAGCTCGTAGATCGTCCTTTGACGATCCGATCCAAACTACGGGCTTCTGTGTGGTCATTCGCCCTTCTCTTATAGCACTACTGCTATAATTTTGCAAGGGTTTCCTGACGGGCCTATAAATGGCGAATTTCCGCCACTGCCCGTCGACGACCTCTCCGATCCTGTCCATCAACGTCGCTAGGCGTACTTTTGATGGCCTCGATCTTGGGTTGAAGCTATGGTGATCGCCACTGGGGAGGGGGCAATATCCTCATAAATCGAACCGGAACGAATGGTCTAGCTGTGGCGACTGATTGATCGGGGCGCTTTGGGCGCGTCAAAGTGATCAGCGAGGACCGGAGAGCTGGCCCCGGTTGTTTGGACAGCGCCCCGCTGGATTTAAGTGGATTCCTGCCGGGTTATGCTGAACGCGGGGCTTTACGGTTTTGTCGTTGCGTCGGGAGGGCG
>NZ_JASAUS010000353.1:0-3304 GCF_029953005.1 Bradyrhizobium sp. Mp27
GCGGTTGGAGGTGATGGGGTTGGCTTCACAACCGAATCCTACGCCGTATCAGCGCTTTACACCACGCTCGCCAGCCCTCAGGCGCACTCTTACGAATAAGACGGGCTAGGACATCCATGATTTGCCGTCTTCTGCGCTGTAGCAGGCAGCACCCTGCAGGTGATCGCAATAATTCGTCACGATTCGCGCTGAACTAACTCCGGCAGAATGGTCTCTCCAGGAACCACCCGCCGGCCCGACGCACAGCACGATTTGCTTTTATAGCCGCTGGCGGCGTTGTGAACCCTCTTCACTGCCTTTTTAACGGCGTCGACCCTTACAGGTCCTCCTGCATTCAGCTGATTTCGTGCGCTTGCTCGCGGCGACAGCGGCCGGTCCTGAAACGCCGCCGAAAACCCTGGAGATCGACACGCCTACCGGACGGGCGCATCGCCATCAACCCCTAAGCCGGTCCCGGAGTTCCTGCCGATTGGCGACGAGGTTGTCGAGGTGCAGCGGCTCGGCTTGTGGCCGCTCTCCTTGCGCCAATCGTCGAACCAGCTCCCGTGTGCCATCCACCACGAACA
Source organism: Bradyrhizobium sp. Mp27 (assembly GCF_029953005.1). NCBI lineage: Bacteria > Pseudomonadati > Pseudomonadota > Alphaproteobacteria > Hyphomicrobiales > Nitrobacteraceae > Bradyrhizobium > Bradyrhizobium sp. Mp27. The sequence continues at coordinate 567 of NZ_JASAUS010000353.1, forward strand.
CGCCGCAATCATAGCTGTTCTGCTGCGGGGCCATTCCGGCTCGCTGCAGAGTCAGGCCCAGCCGTTCTGCGAGCCGTTCTGCGGGCCCGTCATTGTGTCCCTCGACGGAATCGTAATGATAGGCGACCGGCACTCCTCGCGTGCAGCGATCTACGAGTAGCAGCGACCAATGGGTGCCGTTAGGATGGGTTGGACTGGCATCGGTCACTGGCAGGAATAGGAAGTCGGCTACATCATTGTCATGATCATAGACGATGCGCTGCAATGCGCTGAGCGCGTCGCGCTCGGCGCCCCAACTCAACCGAAAGGCAATGAGAGGATCGACGAACCGCGTTCGGGCGGCAAGATTCGGATCATTCATTTGCAACTCCTGCGTCAGGAGCTCGTAGTCCCTCTGGATATGCTCGTCGCCCAGCCACTGCATGGGGTCGAGAGCCCGCCCGCTACGGTCGTGGGATGAGGCCGCCGGACCCGACGCCCCGATCTCGGCACCGGAGTGTATGCGCGGGAACGCCGACAGATAGTTCGCGTAATCAGGCAGCTCCTCCGGTGTGGACGGCAAATCAAGGACGTTGTAGACGTCTGACGGTGCCGCTGGCGCAGCTTCTTCAGCAACTCGAGGATGATGGATGAGGTGAACGTCGTTGGGTCCTTTCGGTCCCAAAACGGCCGTGTAGCGTTCGCCGCCAATCTCGTAGTTCATGATTGGATGTTCCGCGACAGGCAAGAAGTCCCACTTGCCCAACGTGGACAGCATCATGTCGGGCGCCGGCTGGGTGCGATGAGAAAAATCCTTGGGAACGGCGAACGAAACATCGAATGTATCGCCGACAGCGGGAGACCGCAGGTGAATGAGCCGAACATCATCGGGCCCTCCCGGTCCCAACACGGCCGTATAGCGTTCACCGCGAATGTCGTAGGTCTTTACCCGCTCTGCCACATCCGGAAACTGACCCCAGCGGCCCAACCTGGACCGCATCATACCCGGCGCAGGCTGGGCGCCGTGGGAGAAGTCCTCGGGAGCGGACAAAGACGCATCAAAAGTCTCGCCGAGCGCTGGGAACACCGCCTCAGCCCGGTCGGACGCCGGCGCGGCTTGCTCCATCCTGCGTGAAGGCAGTGCTGGCGAGGCTTGATTCCCCGACGGCGCGCTGGGCTGCGGAGCGTTTTCCGATCGAGGATGGAGCGGGAAGCTCTGCCTGGTCATCCCCGCGGGCACCAACAACGCCGTGTAACGGTCAGTGTTGATCACGAAGCTGGTCGGTCGGTTGTCCCCGCTCGGGAGGACGCTGCTCCTGCTCGGTGCAGCAGGTTGTTCATGCCCGCTCTGCTGCATTGTGGGCTGCCTCTCCAATTCGTGGAGGGAAGCCCGCATCAGCACGCCAGCGTCTGCATTGAGGTCGTTTGGATTGACGAAGACTTGCGGCAGGGCGGAATGATCATCCAGCAATCGGCGAACTTTCGCAGGAGGGGACTCTGGATTAAACGTGAATCCCTCTGGCTCTACGGAGAAGGGCGGCTGAGCGGGGTGGTCGCCTAGCCGTCCCTGAATTTCCCCGCGAAGCTCATGCTCCAGCCGCTCAAGTTCCGATGGATCGACCGGCGGCTCCTCGGCCTCATCATCGAACAGGTCCCAGACTTCCGCCGGAACCCCGCCTGACCTGGGCGACGGGACACCATCGCCCCCGGCTTCCCGAGGGCCGCCCGGACCTGAAACTTGTTTCGCGTCGAGCTGGTCACCCAACGTCCCCAACGCGGAGATGAGAGTTGCGTGCGTCGGAAGCAACCTACGAGCGAACGCGACTCGCGAATCCTGATCCAGTTCAGATATCGTCTGGCCCTTGCCCTTGAGTTTGTCAGAAAATTGGCGAAGAGCATTCTGATATAAACCAAAGGAACTCTCGTTGAGTCCGCCGGGATTAGTCAGATGCTCTATGAGAAGGGCGTCTTCCGCTGAGGGGGCAGCGCGTCGCGCGCCATAAGCTACATGGCCCGGCTCATAATACGCACGAAGGATGTTCAACCCCGTTACGATAGCATTGTCTAACGGAAAGTAAGCTTTGGCGTGCTCGGCCAGGGATTGGTGATCCCTTAGATCGGTCGATTGGCCACGACCGCGGATTTCGTTTATCAATCGACGGAGTCCTCGAACATACTGATAGACCGTTGTCGGTTTTCGCGGACCTGCATATTGAGCAATCGCCTTGTCGATAATGTCCCGATCTTCCGTAGAGAGATTGGGATGGTGGCTCCGGCTCGCCCCCCTAGAGACAGGAGCCGGATCAGGCGGGCGCGCCTCGGCCAAGTGCTGCTCAAAGCCCTCTTGCCCGGCCTGGCCGGCGTGCGTCTCTTCCGAGACGTCGTGCTGCACTTGCGACCAAGCTGTTACGTTGGATGGATCAAAGTTCTGCCGGTCCACGCTAGCCTCACGTCCAAGATCACTTGAGCAGACCTATAGTCGCGCGAGCTTTCGAGAAGCTGACGAGGCCGCGTAGAGCCGCGGCAGGATGTTGCTCGGCTTGCCCGGGGTGCGTCTGTATGGCACCTTACGGCTCGGTAGGGCGCGCCCAACATGGCCCCCACCGCAGTCTTGAGGGGCGGCCCTCTAAAAGGGGTGCGCGGGTGCGTCTTAGCCCGTCCTATTCGTGAGAGTGCGGCTTTTGGGCCCGATTGATGCGGCCGCACATCTTGTCTGACGAGGCGCACAGGATTGCCTTCGGCTTTTCGCCGCCTGACGA
>NZ_JASAUS010000354.1:0-3294 GCF_029953005.1 Bradyrhizobium sp. Mp27
GCGGCTCTTCTTCGTCATCTTCGCTCCTGATTCGCAGCAAGAATCCTCGCCGCTGTCAGGCAGAAAATCCACTCAAGCTACTGTCCGAATTTGCGGGGCCAGCTCTCTTGAATTGGGGCGCGTTCGGTGTCGCGCTGTTTTTTATTATCAGCGGATTCGTGATGCCGTTTTCGTTTCGAAGCTACGGAAGGGCTGATTTTCTTGTAGCGAGATTTTTTCGCATCTACCCCACATATTGGGTTGGCCTCACCGTCTCACTGACGGTCCTGATGTTCTGCATCCATCTGGCGGGAGACGCGACCTTCCCGCATACCGTAGCGCAGCTTCTGATCGGATATGCCCTCGGCTCCAGAGACATCCTGTGGGAAAAATCGATAGACGGCATAGTCTGGACACTCGAAATAGAATTGAAGTTCTATTTGGTTTGCGCACTCATTTTCTACCTTGGCTACGCGATGGTTCACTTAAGGTTTTGACGGTGCCCGCAGTAATCATGGGCCTTGTTGTGGCTCTTTCCTTCTATCTTCCGGTCGCGAGTTCGACGACGTGGGATTGGGCCGGGCTGGACCTTCCTTACCTGGGCTTCATGTTCATCGGAGTGATGTTCAATTTCCTCTATCGAGGGAAATTGGGAGCCATGACTACCGCTGTTCTAGTCGGAACCTTGCTTGCTTTCTTTTGGTGGTCGCTGACGTTTGGATTTTTCGCGATGCCGGCCGTGATCCCGTCCTACGTCTCCGCAATCGTGCTTTTTGCGCTTGTTATGAAATTTCCGAACGTTCTTGATTTTTTACCCGCTTCCAAGTTTTGGGCGTCGATCAGCTACCCGCTTTACGTTGTTCACGCCGTCACGGGATATGCATTGCTTTCGCTCATGCTCGGGCTTGGGATGAAGGCGTGGCTATCCCTGGTCCTGACATTCGGAGCGGTTACCGCCATTTCATTTGCCATACATCTATTCGTTGAACAGCCGTCCCATGAGTTTGGCAGGAGACTGGCAATTCGGCTTCGTAGGGCGCCGCGACCAGCGATTAGCTCACCTGCCGTTGCCATCGGAATGGCCGTACCAGATGCAGCCGGTGATTGAAAACTCTCTCGACTGTTAGCGCGGTCGCCTTGCCCTGATAGTGGCAGAGACAGCACTTGTGCTGGTGCCAAATATGGCCGAAGCGACGGCATAAATTGTCGTTGTGGCAGGGAGGTTCACCCTGGTTTGGGGGAACCGCGAAGCCAATATTCTGGCCGGCGGCCAACTGATTGTAGGCTTGTGAATTTCGGGTCATACCGTAGCCTCTACCGCCAGTGAAATCGTGAGTGGCACTCGTGGTCGAGATCGAACCGGCCCAGCTCGATGTAGTTGTGGTCGTCGCTCCAGTGAAGTTGAAAACAACATCGACATCCCAATCTCCGGCGGTCAATGGGGGACCGCTCACGTTGACCGGCGTTCCCGTTGCCAGCGATGCTCCAGACGTTCCAGTATGAGTGCCAGATTGCGTTCCCGACGTGTTAACCGCCGTGCCAGCAATGGCGTTCGCAACGCTTGCGGCGATCTGGAACGTGTTCGCCGTAGCGGTCGATGGAATGGTCCCCGCTTGAGTTGCCCTCAAGGTCATTCCCGATGATTGCAACGGTATCAACCTGTGTAAAGACGCTAAACGTCTGCGCCGGAGCAAGGACGCCGTTGATTAGCGACTCTCCCGCAGTGATCTGAATGCCGGATACTTCACCACCGAGGGCTGCGGCTCCGTTTAGACGTTAGACGTCTTGGAGTACCGGCTGCATTCATCTCGGTCCTCTGGACAAATGTACCAGAGCAGAAACAGCAGCATCATCCCGTTTGTAAGCAGCGCTGTACTCAACGGAACGTTCACGAGAGCGTGAAGGGCAAGCGCAGCGGAAGTTGCCATCATCGGTGCTGGGAGATGTCGCGTGCAACTATTTCCGATTGAGAGCACAATTCCACAAAGAAGCGCTGACACCGGTGCCCAGCTCAAGCCCACAGAGGCGATACCTTCGGTCGCGAACAATGAAGCATTCAGATTTCCAACACCGTAGCGGCCGGCGAAAATAACACCGAGTTGATCCGAATAGAAACAACCGTCGATCAGGCGAATGATATTGATCTGACAAAAATAAGTCTTCGGATTAGCGGCAAAAAAATCCGCGTAGTAGTCGATCGCGATCGAGGGAACTGCGAACATTCTTTCATTCACATATCCAAATACAAAATGCACGATTGAGTTATCCGGCGACCCGATCAAATGCAGGAGCAGTCCGAGCACGAGTGGCGCGCCCAACGAGACGACAGACGCTTGCTTCGGGTCGAAAGATCGAAAGACTAGAAATATGAAGGGAAGCCAGACTGCAGCGAATAAGACGGTCTTGTTGAGAAGAGCTGGATAGAAGCATGGTATAAGAAGCAGACTTGTCATCGCCATAAATTTGGATCCGCGCTGCGCGTAAAACGCAAATGCAAACGGCAAGACGGCGTAGATGATGTTGCTCGTTGCGTAGTTCAGGAGCATTGGCCGCATGAAGCTACCGCGCAATTGCGCTGCTTCGTGTATCCCTACAAAGGCGAAACCATAGCCGAGATTCAAAAAAAGAATTACGACCGCGACGACTAGAAAAATCCTGACGCAGGCATCCATGGACTCGGTCGAGACTGTGAACACTCGTTTTGCAGGTCTGAGCTGAAAAAGGACGGGCGCCAAAAATGCTAACAGGGATGCAATAGCTGACCAGCGAGCAGCTGCGTGATCATATCGTGACGAGCTGAAGTAGCTAAGCCAGACAAAGCCGCCAATTGTTCCCAAGAATGCTACACTCAGCGGATATCCGAAGCTAAAATTCGCGCGGAAGAACAGCGGCAATAACAACAATAGTGATGCCGTACCGAGAGCGGCTGTCCACCTGGGGCTGAGGGCTACTCCTGCAGCAACCTCCACCGCCGTCAAGGATATCACAACAACCGCTAAATAGAATGCGAGCAGCGTCTGAGAAACCAGTTCAGTGGAGCCGGTTAGCTCGAATCGCGAACGGCACGGACGGGGCGAGTCAGTACACTGCATATGAACCAGCGATGATACGAAACCTGCCCGAAGCTACAATTTTCAAAATCAAGAGCTTTCGAATTGGTGGCCATTGTTTCAAAAGTCGCCTTGCAAGGCAGCCAATGTAGGTTGAGCTATGGCTGATTTTGGGTGACGCGGCCTGATCAGGCGGCGTGGCTTTCAGTGTTCGGAATGACTTCGATTCCGTCGATGAACTTTACACCGGCGATGACTTTCGGCA
>NZ_JASAUS010000355.1:0-3230 GCF_029953005.1 Bradyrhizobium sp. Mp27
GTACCTGCTGGATGGCCATGGCGCGCCCGTGCCGTTCGGTGCGGTCGGCGAGCTTTACATTGGCGGGGCGGGGGTGGCACGGGGCTACCTGAACCGCCCTGAGCTGACCGCGGAGCGGTTCATCGCCAGTCCCTTTGTCGAGGGCGATCGGCTGTACCGGACCGGCGACCTTGCCCGTTATCTGCCGGACGGCAATCTTGAGTTCCTGGGCCGTAACGACGATCAGGTGAAGATTCGCGGCTACCGCATCGAGCCGGGTGAGATCGTCGCGCGGCTCTGCGAGCACGCCTGGGTGCGCGAGGCGGTGGTGCTGGCGCGCGAGAACGACGCCGGTGACAAGCATCTGATCGCCTATGTGGTCTGCGCGCCCGAAGCCGGCTCGGATGAGGGCGGTGGAGGCGGGCTTGCGGGCGCCTTGCGCGCGCACTTAAGTGCGCGACTGCCGGACTACATGGTCCCGAGTGCGTTCGTGCGGCTGGCCGCGCTTCCGCTGACGGTGAACGGCAAGCTCGATCGGAACGCGCTGCCGGCGCCGGCCGATCAGGCCTATGCGCTGGCGGCCTACCAGTCGCCGCAAGGTGCGGTCGAGACGGCGCTGGCGCAGATCTGGGCCGAGCTCCTTGGTGTCGAGCGCATCGGGCGCAACGACCACTTCTTCGAACTGGGCGGCCACTCGCTCTTGGCCGTGCAGATGTCGAGCCGGCTGTCACAGGCTGTCGGGGTCGAACTGCCACTGTCGACGCTGTTCGCAAGGCCAGTGTTGAGTGACCTGGCGGCAAGCATCGTCGAGCTGTTGAGCTGCTCGGGTCCGCAAGAGCTGCCGTCGATTGCAGCCGTGTCGCGGCATGAGCCGCTTGTGCTGTCGTTTGCGCAGCAGCGGCTATGGTTTTGGCTCAGCTGAACGAAGGCAGCACCAACTATCACATTCCGCTGGCCTTGCGATTGCGCGGGATGCTCGACCGCAGCGCCTGGCAGCGCAGCCTTAACCGTCTGTTTGCACGTCATGAGGCGCTGCGCAGTGTGTTTGTCGCGACCCAGGGCAAGCCCCGGGTTGAGGTTTTGCCGCCGGACGCGGGTCTGCCAATAGTTGAGCATGATCTGCGGGAGAGATCGGATGCGGAAGCGGCATTTTTGGATCTGTGCCATGAAGAGGGGCGCACGCCATTCGATCTTGCGCGCGGTCCGCTGATCCGCGGTCGGCTGATCCGCACCGCCGACGAGGAACACGTCTTCCTGCTGACCCAGCATCACATCGTCTCGGACGGTTGGTCGATGGGCGTGCTGCTGCGTGAACTTAGCCAGCTCTACCGGGCATTCCAGGCCGGGCAGGACGATCCTCTGCCGCCGCTTGCGATCCAATATCCGGATTACGCCGCCTGGCAACGCCAATGGCTGTCGGGGGAACGGTTGCAGCAGCAGGCGCAGTATTGGCGCAGCGCGCTGGCGGGCACAGCCCGTCTTGTCTTGCCGACGGACCATGCGCGGCCTGCCCAGCAGTCGTTTGCCGCGGCCGCGGTCCCGATCACCGTCGATGCGGATTTGACGCGGGAGCTGAAGCGGCTGAGCCTGCAGCATGGCTCGACGTTGTTCATGACGGTGCTGGCGGCCTGGGCGGCGGTGCTGTCGCGTCTGTCCGGGCAGGACGATCTTGTGATTGGCGTGCCGAGCGCCAATCGGGGGCACCGCGAGATCGAAGAGCTGATCGGCTTCTTCGTCAACACTCTGGCGCTTCGGCTGGACCTGTCGGGCAAGCCGCGCGTGTCGGAGCTTCTGGAGCGGACGCGGCGCACGGTGCTGGCTGCGCAGGAGCATCAGGACCTGCCGTTCGAGCAGGTGGTGGAGATCGTGCAGCCGCCCCGGGCTCTTGATCACACACCGTTGTTCCAGGTGATGCTGGCCTGGGAGAACAATGCGGTTGGGCCATTGGACCTGCCGGGGCTGAGTGTCGAAGCTGCCGGGGAGGAGATTGATCAGGCCAAGTTCGATCTGGAGCTGAGCCTTGGCGAGCATGGCGAGGAGATCGCCGGAACGCTGGGTTATGCCACGGCGCTGTTTGATCAGGCGACGATCGAGCGGCAGCGTGGTTATCTGCTGGCGCTGCTGCGGGCGATGGCAGCCGATGCGCAGCAAGAGGTCCACCGGATTGAGCTGCTCTCGACTGCCGAGCGCACGTATCTGCTGGAGGAGCTGAACCGGACGGCGGCGCCGTATCCTGCGGAGCGGTGCATCCACGAGCTGTTTGAAGTGCAGGTGCACAAGGCGCCGGATGCGGTGGCGGTGGTCTGCGAAGATGAGCGGCTGAGCTACGCCGAGCTCAATGCGCGGGCCAATCGCCTGGCGCATCACCTGATCGCCCTCGGGGTCAGGCCGGACCAGCCGGTTGCGATCTGCGTCGAGCGCAGTCCGATGATGGTGGTGGGGCTTTTGGCGATCCTCAAGGCCGGCGGGTCGTATATGCCGCTGGATCCGGCCTATCCGTCGGCGCGGCTGCATCAGGTGCTCGACGATGCGGCGCCGCCGCTGCTGCTGGCCGATGTGGCCGGCCGTGCCGCCTTCGGCGCGGATGTGCCGGCCAAGGTGAGCGTGGTGGAGCTCGATGCTGCGGCGCCGGCCTGGGCCAGCCTGCCGGAAGCGGATCCTGATCGGCGCGCGCTCAGCCTGACCTCCCGCAATCTCGCCTATGTGATCTACACCTCGGGATCCACCGGCAGGCCAAAAGGGGCACAGAATGAGCATCGGGCTATCGTTAATCGCCTGATCTGGATGCAGGACGCCTATGGTCTGAAACCAACAGACGTCGTGTTGCAGAAGACGCCATTTAGCTTCGATGTCTCGGCCTGGGAGTTCTTTTGGACTTTGCTTGAAGGGGCAACGCTGGTACTGGCGCCGCCCGGTGCGCACAGAGATCCCGATACGTTGGTCGACTTGATCGTCAGCCAGCGCATCACGACGGTTCACTTCGTGCCATCCATGCTGGTCAGCTTTTTGGATGCGAAGAGTGTTGACCGCTGCACATCGCTGCGGCAGGTTTTATGCAGCGGCGAGGCGCTCCCTGCCGCCAGTGTGTATAGGGTTCGGCGCGTATTGCCCTGGACGGCCCTGCACAATCTTTACGGTCCGACCCCCGCGGGTCACTTCAAATTCCTCCGGGTGTGGTCAGTCAAATTCCTCCACCCGCGAGGCAGGACAAGGGACTGTTAGTTTGAGTTTGTTTCCCGGGCAAGAGCTTC
>NZ_JASAUS010000356.1:0-3223 GCF_029953005.1 Bradyrhizobium sp. Mp27
GTCAACGCATACAACGACAGAGCCGAGCCCTTCGTCTGGACCAAGAAAAAGGTCCGTCAACGCCGTTTCAAAGGCCGCCGTATCACTCAGCTCTGATTCCGGGTACTAGTTGGGCCTTCAGCTTCGCGTTTTTCGCTAATCGCGGCTCAACCATCGTCGACAGGACGCCAAGCCATCTCGATGATTGCCGGCAAGCGGCAATACCGCGGTGAGATAGTGCTCATGGCCGCTCTTGACGCCGTTGCAGGCGCCGCAGGCCGGGACCTTAGGCAGGTTGTCCCGGCGGCTGATCGGCAAAAATTCGCGCGCCAGCACGTGGTCCATGGTCGCAGGTGGGGTGCCGCAGTAGACGCAGATTTTGCCAACGTGCCGCTTGCTCATGAGCGCAGTATACCATGACGCCGTTCCTTAGAGTTCGAGTCTTTGCAATGGTCAGCCGGGTTTCGATTCGCCCGGTGCTCGACTGCTGCCCGCAAACTCAGCCGTTATCGGAAAAACCGGGGAAAATGCCCGGAAGCGATGCGCATCGCTTGACCGTCCAGATTGGCCTGTTCTAATTTTGTTCTCAAATGCTCGGGGGCGATTCTGTGAGCCCCGCAGCCAGCTTTTCAACGGAAACAGGAAACGCCCATCCGGGCAGCAACCATGCACGAGATCATCTGTCCCCACTGTGCCAAGGCCTTCAAGGTCGATGAATCCGGCTATGCCGACATTCTGAAGCAGGTCCGCGACGCCGATTTCGCAAAGCAACTGCACGAACGGCTGGAATTGGCCGAGCGCGACAAGCAAAGCGCGGTGGAGCTGGCCAAGGCCCAAGTTGCCAGCGATCTGCAGAAGACCGCCGCTGCCAAGGATGCCGAAATCCAGGAGTTGAAGTCCAAGCTCGAGGCCAGTGGAGTTTCGCAGAAGCTCGCGGTGACCGAAGCGCTTAGCGCCGTCGAAAAGGAGCGTGACAGACTCGCGAACGCGCTGGCCGAGTCCGAGCGCGAGAAGAAGGCCGCCTCGGAGCTTGCCGAGGCGCTTCTGGCCAGCGAGCAGCACAAGATCACTGCCGCCAAGGAAAAGGAAATCCAAGAGCTGAAGGCCAAGCTTCAGGCCGTCGAGCTGGAGAAGAAGCTCGCCGTGACCGAAGCCGTCGGCGCTATCGAGAAAGAGCGCGATGAGCTGAAGAACGGCATCAAGCAGGTCCAGCTTGAAAAGCAGCTGTCCGAGCAGTCGCTCAAGGACAAGTATGAAACCCAGATCAAGGATCGGGACGACGCGATCGAACGCCTCAAGGATATGAAGGCCCGTCTCTCGACCAAGATGGTCGGCGAGACCCTCGAACAGCACTGCGAGACCGAGTTCAACCGGGTTCGCTCGATGGCGTTTCCGCGGGCCTATTTCGAGAAAGACAACGACGCCCGGACCGGCAGTAAGGGCGACTACATCTTCCGCGACTCGGATGAGGCCGGCACCGGGATCATCTCGATCATGTTCGAGATGAAGAACGAGTGCGACAAAACCGCCACGAAAAGCAAGAACGAAGATTTTCTCAAGGAGCTCGACCGGGATCGCACCGAAAAGGGCTGCGAATACGCCATCCTGGTCTCATTGCTCGAACCAGATAACGAGCTTTACAATACGGGCATCGTTGATGTCTTCCATCGCTACCCGAAAATGTATGTCATCCGGCCGCAGTTCTTCCTGCCGATGATTACGCTGCTGCGGAATGCGGCGATCAACTCGCTCAAATACAAGACCGAGCTCGCGCTTGTGAAGGCGCAGAATATCGACATCACTCAGTTTGAGAGCCAGCTCGAAACGTTCAAGACCGCATTCTCGAAGAACTTCGATCTTGCGTCCCGGCACTTCCAGACCGCAATCGCTGAGATCGATAAGTCGATTGATCACCTGCAGAAGACCAAGGACGCCTTGATTGGTGCGGACCGCAATCTCCGTCTTGCGAACGACAAGGCGCAGGATGTGACGATCAAGAAGCTGACAAAGGGCAATCCGACGATGGCGGCGAAATTTGCGGAGCTTAAGACCCCGCCTGCGGAAGCCGCGGAGTGAGGCTGCCAGTCGTGCCTCTGGCAAATCGTCTAATCGCATTCACGATTTACGTTTTCAACGACGGTATGGCTGGGCTTAACCCAAGAATGGCGAAGCTGCTAGCTATCCGTTCCCTTGGAGGCCGTGCTCGTCACCAATTTCTCGAATGTCACCTGTATCGGCCGGTGTAGGCGTCCGTCCTGCCAGCTTAGGCCGATTTGCCGCTTGGATTTGCCGATCAGCACGTCGATGGCCGAAGGCCGGTACAGCCAGTTCTTGAGTCCCGGGCTTTGGAGGACGTTCGGAGCTGCAATCATCATAACGAACTCCAAGCCCAAAAAGTTGGACCACAGCCCGACAAGCTCCTTCTGAGCGTCGCCGTACCATGGCTGCAGCTGGAAACGCGTGTGATTGATCAGTTGCGATCCCGTAGGCATGATGAAGTACAGGCCCGTGGCCTCCGGCCACTCATCGACATGTTCGAGCATGCGGATGATGTCGACGCCGCGTTCGAAGGCGCCGGGTAATTTTACACGGCCCTGAGCAAGACTGCCGGACACAGCCATAGCTTTGAGCGTCTTCAGCAGCCAGCGTTCGACATCATGACCGGACAGCAAGTACGGCAAGACGGCTTCGCTCGATTCCAAGCAGTCCCTGAGGCCGGCAAAGAATATCTTGGCAGCGGCATCCAACGGCGACAGCGCGCTGTTGTGTCGTCTACAAAGGCAGTTCGCGGTGAGATTCTTTGGAGCCAGCGCCTTTGTTTCGCCTGCTTCGAGCCAAGGCAGTCCAGAGGCCGTGAAATTACCGTCCCCGCGAAGTATTTCGATCACAGCCTCGCTGATCAGATGCTCGCCGGAGATTGGCGCTTCGCAATTTCCCAGCTCCTGCATGTAACAGCGTTCAAGTGTCGTACTGGGCGAGCCGGATCGAAGGTCAAGCCCTGAAGCCGGCTTGTGCCATCGAACACCATCAAAACAGCAGGAAGCCGATTGTCGCCCCGATCGACAACGACAAGGTGCCACCTTCATTTCCTCAGCGCTTGGCTTCACCCATCGGAGTGACCCCCAGCGGCAGTCTAGCCCGTCTTATTCGTAAAGGACCGGCTCATGCGTCGGCTTTGTCAGCTTTCTGTCAGCTCGTCCAAATAGTAGCTCGTTGTGATGAGAACCAATTACAACAACTGGCC
>NZ_JASAUS010000357.1:0-3211 GCF_029953005.1 Bradyrhizobium sp. Mp27
CGCGGTTGAGGTGATGGGGTTGGCTTCACAACCGAATCCTACGCCGCATCAGCGCTTTACACCACGCTCGCCAGCCTCTCAGGCGCCCTCTCGCGAATAAGACGGGCTAGTACTTCACTGTTGGGCCCGCGAAGCGACTGAAACGCGTGCTCGTCCCGACAAAAGCTCGTCATACAGCCGGACATAACGATCGACCATCTGGCTCGCCGTGAAGTATTTCTGATACCTCTGCTTGGCTCGCTCGCCCATTTGTGCCGCCAACTCGGGATTGTCGAAGAGAACCCGCATTGCTTCTCTGACAGCGCCTGGATCGCTTGGCGGAACGACAAGACCTGTTTCGCCGTGAATGTTGACGTAACTCGTCCCCGTCCCGACTTCGCTAGAGATCAGAGGCTTTCCATACATTGATGCTTCCAGCAGAGTGATGCCAAATGCCTCTGACCGAAGATGCGAGGGAAACACCGCTGCATGGCAGAGATTGAACAGGGCAACTTTTTCGCTGTCTGTCGGCGCTCCTACAAAATGGATATCCGTCAACTTAAGGTCGATGGCATGCTGACGCAACTCCGCTTCAATCGGTCCCGCTCCGGCAATAACGACGGTATAATCAGAGCCGCGGAGCGCGTCGAGCAGAATATGGAGTCCTTTATAATATCGAAGGACTCCCACGAACAAAAAGAAGCGCTTGCCGATCAAGCTGGGCCATTTGGCGCAAATCGAGGGGTCATAGGCAGGGTACGTTGAGCGATCCAGGCCGATCGGAATCACTTTCGTTTTTTCTCGGAAGTCTATGAGCGTTTCACTGGTCCTGAGATAGTTCGGCGAAGTCGCGACTATTCTGTCTACGCTGTTCAGAAACCGACGCATCAACGGCCCATAGACCTTCAGCAAGATTCGCTGCCGGATGATGTCCGAGTGATACGTCAGTACAACAGGCTTCGATACATTCGTAGCAAAATAGACCATGTCCGCGAACGGCCACGGAAAATGGAGGTGAACAATATCTGCCTGCTGCGCGAGCGCGGAGAATTTTGGGAACGCTCTAAAGGAAAAGGCCGTAGACCTGATCTCAAAATTTCGCCGAATGCGGTGAGTGATATGATTGTCAAACAGAGCGGTCTCGTCGTCGACGTTCGGGCTCAGCGAAAGCACCTCGACGTTTATGCCTCGCCGGCTGCTCCCGTGCGCCAGCTGGAATATAAACTGTTCAACGCCCCCGTGGGAGTCTGGAGCATAGGTTTTGAAGAAGTGCAGGACTTTCAAGATCAATCCAGACTCGAGAGAAAACAGGAGGCGCGATCTCGTACACTTCGAGTCGCGTTAGACTGCAAAAGGACCAAAAAGTTAACCTCACCAAGCGGTGAAAGGCCTCGAACACGGCTTTTCCTTTGCGCCCTTTGCATAGCCTCAGAGCATGAGCCTGCCGGTGGTACCCTTGCTCTTGTTCCTCATCGAGAGTGGGATCTGTTGGCGCCGATCGCATCCCGCTTGGCCGCAGCAAGATCGCTCGCGACCATCTCCTTGACGAGTTGGGCGAACGGCGTCCTCGGCTTCCAGCCGAGCTTTTCGCGCGCCTTGCTGGCATCGCCGATCAGAAGTTCGACCTCGGTCGGACGGAAATAGGTCGGATCGATGCGCACGACGGTCTTGCCGGATTTCCTGTCGATGCCGGTCTCCTCGACGCCCTTGCCGCGCCATTCGATGGTCCGGTCCACTTCCGCAAATGCCAGCTCGACGAATTCGCGCACCGAGCGGGTCTCCCCGGTCGCCAGCACGAAATCGTCGGGTTCATCGACCTGCAAAATCCGGTGCATGCCTTCGACATAATCCCGCGCATGGCCCCAGTCGCGCTTGGCCTCGAGGTTGCCGAGATAGAGCATGTCCTCAAGACCGGTTTCGATTCGGGCTACGCTGCGCGTGATCTTGCGCGTCACGAAGGTTTCGCCGCGGATCGGGCTTTCATGATTGAAAAGGATGCCGTTGGAAGCGAACATGCCATAGGCCTCGCGGTAGTTCACCGTGATCCAGTAGCCATAGAGCTTGGCGACAGCGTAGGGCGAGCGCGGATAGAACGGCGTGGTTTCCTTCTGCGGCACTTCCTGAACCAGGCCGTAGAGCTCCGAGGTCGACGCCTGATAGAACCGCGTCTCCTTTTCCATGCCGAGAATCCGGATCGCCTCCAAGAGGCGGAGCACGCCGATGGCGTCCGCGTTGCCGGTATATTCCGGGCTTTCGAAGCTGACGCCGACATGGCTTTGGGCGGCAAGATTATAGATCTCGGTGGGCCTGACCTGCTGCACCAGCCGGACCAGGTTGGTCGAGTCGGTCATGTCGCCATAATGAAGCAGGAACGGCACATTGCCTTCGTGGCGATCCTGGTAGAGATGATCGACGCGGGCGGTGTTGAACGAGGACGAGCGGCGCTTGACGCCATGCACGGTGTAGCCGAGGCCGAGCAGATATTCGGCTAGGTAGGCGCCATCCTGCCCGGTAACGCCGGTGATCAGCGCAACGCGCCGTTGTGAGCTTTCCGCTGTCATACTATCCTATGTCTCATACTTAGTCAGTTCAAAGTGCCTCATGTCCACTCCTGCCTTTCTAGGCATTCGGCGGTTGGACGGTTATGCCTTTTTATGAAGTATCCGACCCAGTCTCGCGCCGAAAAGCGGTTGGCGTGACTCCAATCAATTTTTGAAACGCACGGTTCAGCTGGGATGCATCGCTAAATCCTACCGCGTGCGCCACATCGGAAAGTGATAGATTGCGATCGGATAACAGTTCTCTCGCTCGTCGAATCCGCTCTGATTGCACATGCTGGTACGGGGACAGCCCTACTGATTCCTTAAAGGCCCGAATAAAATGAAATGGGCTCAGCCCCACTAGCGCTGCCATATCGGATATCGTTATGTCACTCGAGATTTGAGAATCGACAAATTCTGTAATGCGCCCTAGCTGACGTGCAGTTAACCCTCCTCGAACACCCTCCCGCTGGGCCCCCGCTGGGTCAGCGGCATGCCGTAGTTCCCGCAAGAGCAACAGCCCGAGTGTCTCGGCATAGGCGGCGTCGTTTATACCAGAGCCGTCTAACACACTTCGGAGCTTTAGCCCGTCTTATTCGCGAGAGGGCGCCTGAGAGGCTGGCGAGCGTGGTGTAAAGCGCTGATGCGGCGTAGGATTCGGTTGTGAAGCCAACCCCATCACCTCAACCGCG
>NZ_JASAUS010000358.1:0-3205 GCF_029953005.1 Bradyrhizobium sp. Mp27
TAATTATACGGTCTGGAGCACCGACGCGAACGGCAACTATACTGGAAACCTGACCGAGATCGTCTCCGGCGGCAGCAGCGCGCTTGAATCACTGGAGACGGTCTTTCACCAAGATCTGAACGGCGACGGAATAGGGGCGGAGCACACCGCGAGTGGTTTTGACTTCGCCTGGAAGACGCCGGGCGAGGATAATTATACGGTCTGGACCGACGCGAATGCAAATCTGACCAGGATTGTACCCGGGATCAGCCGCGCGCCGCAAACGCTTGACACCACATTCCACGGGCACTTACCCGGAGACGGCTCGGTTGGAATCCGCGCCGGCACCACCCTAGGACCGATACCATCGACCTCGAATTTCGACGGCCCCTCATGGGACAATAGTGCTCAAGTCGCGCGGGTCTCGCATCCAACCGCGCAAAGTTCTTTTCCGGTGTCTGACTCAGCGATCCAGGGATGGCAGGAAGCCGCAGCACAGCAGCAGGCGGTCAGCCTATTTGGTGAAATGTACGAGATTAGGTTGGATAGTCATATCGAGGGCTACATCATCCGCTAGCTGTAATCTCAGGCGAGCCTCGCGACTGATGGCTTGGCCGACATCGGCCATTGCAGCGATGATCCAGCTTGATATTCGACTGCTCCTTCTTTTTTTTGAAGGCGTCGCGCCCACACTATCACCCGCCGGCAAAAACTGTACTGCTTGCGCACCGGAATGATCGCCCGCTGCGTCTCCTAAACTGACGTCGCCACCCAATGGGCGATAATCCGTGCTGTCGGCTGCGGAACAGACCGAGCCGCCGCTCGCGATGATTCAGCCTTGTCCTCGTTGCCTCAGTTCCGCCGATGGCCGGCGCCGGTGAAGACCCAAATCCGTCGTACGGCTCGGGCTGCGTCCATTCTAAACCTAACGGTCCAAACCAACGAAGACTCCGGGACCACCCCATCATCCGGTAGGTGGCTCCTGAAAAGCGCTTACAGAGCCTCTGGAAACGCTGTGGGAGCAACGGGGCTGCGGGCCACCTCTTCCGAGGGAGTGCTCTCCGCTGCGATCTCGTCCAAATCTCTTGGGCACACGTACCAGAGCAGAAAAAGAAGTGCTCCCCCATGGCTCAGCAGAATCGTTGACAGCGGCACGTTCATGAAGACTTGCGGCAGCACGGCGGCGGACGTCAGAATAAAGGAGGGCTTCAGTCCGGCCGACGCCCTATTTGCGAGTGCGACGAGCAAACCGCAAGCGAATGCAGAGGCTGGAGCCAGGGTGACGCCGACTGAAGCTATACCTTCAGTGACGAAGAGCGAGCCATTCAGATTGCCAAGATGGTACTTGTTCGCCAAAACTACGCCCAATTGGTCCCGATAGGCGCAATCGGAAAACTTGAGCAACGATATCTGACAGAAATACGTGAGGTCGTGTTTCGAGAAATAGTCATTGTAAATGTCGAACATGCTCGCAGGTATCGCGAGCATGCGGAAATTCACCGTACCGAATATTACACCTGCCCCTCGATCCAAGAGCAACAAGAGAAGCAGGCCCGCGCTTACCGGGATCAGGAGCGACAGGATCACAACCGTTCGCGGTTTAAAGAATTCCAATAGGATAAGCAGGAACAGCAGCCACCCGGGCGTGAGCAAGGTGGATTTGTTCAGAGTGATCGGATAAAATAGACTTGCTACAATGAGGCAGGCGACCGCCTTCCAAAGTGCTCTCCTGCCGGCAAAACACGCAAACGCGAACGGCAGAAGCGTCGTCGAGGTCGCGCCTATCAAATAGTTTAACCATGTCGGATAGGCTATGTCGCGTTGCGCGCTATACATGTCCTGAAGTCCGACCAGCCTGAAGCCATATGTCGTTCCGATGCCGACGATAGTAGCCGCCAGCACTAGGATCGCCGTTGGAAGCGCGTGAAAGGCCTTTCTCGAGAGCTCATATGTCCGTGGAAGGGGAGCAGTTATCAGAACCGCGGGTATAAGAAAAGCAAGGAGGGATGCGACGGCGGAAAGGCGAGCCAGAGCGAGATCGTACTCGAAGTGCGAGAAATAACTCAGCCAGATGTAGCCCATGACGAGGTTATACAGATAGAAAGACACGAAGTAGCCGAAGCTGAATTCGCCGATGCTAAAGAAAAATGAAATGGCGGTCAGGACGCTGAGTGCGAGGGCAGCATGATGAAGGCTGAGTGGGTCGAAAAAGATATGGAATTCCGGATACCAGCCGGCCACGTAAATCAGCGAAGCGCAGCAAATCGCAGTGTAACCGAGAAGGAGCGCAGCAAGGCCGCCCTCAAGGTTCCTTGAAGCCGGTCGGCTGGCCAAATGTCGGCTCCTCAGCGTTCGCGGGGAAATCGGCGTGTCAACTTGCGTCAATGATGCGGCCGCGATGGGTTGAACCTTCCGGCCGTGTGAGCGAGCCCGACAGCAGCAAAAGCGACCAGGACCGAAATTACGAAAGCCATCGCGATCAGGCTCAAGCGGCGGTACGACGACGTAGCTGGCGTTATGGTCGTGTCGGAAATAGCAGGACGTCTGAACAGCTGGGCCTCCAGGCGGGTTTTCAGTTCCTCGGCGGTGGCGGCATCCTTTTCCCGCTGCAAGGCGGCATTCTGGGCCGTCAAATTCGAGCGCTCATTCATCGCGCTCATGGCCAGGTTGCCGACTGCAACTCTCTGTTCTCGCACCTCCCGAATCTTTAGTTCGCTGTCCAGGGCAGCCCTGGCGGACTGGTAGGTCTTCGAAAGCTCGCTTCTCAGGTTTTCGCTTTGATCCCAGAGATCGTCGATCAGGCCTCCGATGCTCTGAATCCTTTTTTCATTGACCGCGAGCTGCTTGGTCAAGTTCTCGGTCTTCTCGGTCGCTAGCAGGTGGACCTGTTCCGCCCGTTGACGTGCCGCATCAGCGGCCGGCATCACGTCCGCTATTATGGCCTTGGCAACGGTCTGCTGGAAGTTTCGGGCTATCTGTTCAGCGCTGCTGTCAATCGTGCTCGAGAGCACGACCGATTTGCCTGCTCCATCGTAACCAGAACCCAGCAAAGCGGTCACAACGGCCGGAGAAGCCGCCCCACTGCTTTGGAGTCGATCTATAGCGGCTGGGCCGTAGAGAGCTGGCCCCGGTTGTTTGGACAGCGCCCCGCTGGATTTAAGTGGATTCCTGCCGGGTTATGCTGAACGCGGGGCTTTACGGTTTTGTCGTTGCGTCGGGAGGGCGT
>NZ_JASAUS010000359.1:0-3189 GCF_029953005.1 Bradyrhizobium sp. Mp27
TCGTCAGGCGGCGAAAAGCCGAAGGCAATCCTGTGCGCCTCGTCAGACAAGATGTGCGGCCGCATCAATCGGGCCCAAAAGCCGCACTCTCACGAATAGGACGGGCTAGGTCATGCAGATTGGCCCCGAGCGGAATCAGATGATAGTCATGCACCCAGAATGCGTCCCGATCGCGTACGTCGAAGACGGCACGCGCAATAAACCCGTTGGTCCTTTGATAGCTGTCATAATCGTCCGAGCCCGACATGCGCTCGGGCAGGGAGTGCAACGCTGGCCACAGCGTCGAATTCGAAAAACCTCGATAGTAGCCAGGATAGTCCGCGGCCGGCAGATCGAGCCTGGCCACAAAACCCGCTCCAGTTTCCACCAGTGGCAGGGGGCGCTCGGTCCCGTCGCCCCGGTTATCCGAGGAACCGACCCAGACCGCCCCGGACCGTTGCACGACCGGCTCAAGGGCCGCGGCAAGGCCGCCGGTCTGGGGTTTACTGGGGTCGAAGGGCGCAACGCGGTTCGAAATGACGACAAGCTTCAAATCAGGTTGCTGGTTAACCACATCAGCCACCCCGCCCGAGGCAATAGAATGGGCAGGACGTGCACCGCCTGGTTCATCCAGCTTCGGCGATATCTCGTCCGGCTGCTGGTCAAAGGCGTGCTGGTTTATGGTTTCATCTTGCTGCGCAGCGCCCGATGTACTGCTGTAAGCCAACGTTGCCGTGTCGAGAGCATTATGAATTCGAATCATCCCAAAACTCCGTTCGTCGCTGTTTGCGTTTGATTCAGTCGCAGATCGGCTCCGAGCGATATCCCCACGACGCCAGGGTGGCGGAGCTAGCCCGTCTTATTCGCGAGAGGGCGCCTGAGAGGCTGGCGAGCGTGGTGTAAAGCGCTGATGCGGCGTAGGATTCGGTTGCGAAGCCAACCCCATCACCTCCAACCGCGAACGCCACGCCCGCCATGACCGACGTTACGATTCCGCCCTTCTCGTTTCCAGCCGTTCACGCCAAGAAAGTCACAGCTGCCTTCGATGGCCCACAAGCGGAACATTCAATCGTATGTCTTGCATCTTCATCTCCTAATTGATGGCGATCTATGCCGAGCAACGCAAAATTGCATGCCGAACGGTTAATCGCAATATCAAGTCCGCCCACAACATCGTTGCTTCCGGTCCGAGGCACAGCAGGCGGAGGTCGGGACCTCGGCGCCCCGCACTTTACCTACTTGGCTCGGCAGAGCGCACTCGTGCCAAATGCTCGGTGATCGCCGAAGCGACGGCGCGCCGAATGGCGACGCAGTCACACACCTGAGATATTCAACGGTTAAAGTGACAATAACTGCCATGGAGAGTCGTTGTGGCATGTGCTTTCTCTCAGTGGCTCAGCCACTACTCCAGTACAATGAAGCTGGACGATGTTGGTCACTTCGCTCGGGAACGAACGCTGATTGTGCACGACATCGTCTGCACATTCATCCATCCATGTGGAGACCGGCATGATCTGGCCGCTGTGCTGCTCGACGCAGGCCTGCTTTCGACGGCAGCCGAGCATGACTTGGTTGGACTTGCATTGTCCCGAAACCTCGAGAACTTCCTGCTTGGTGCGCCGCTGTTCTTCGTCAATCCGTTGAGTCAACACCTTATCTTGGGTCAGAAGTTCGAGTTTGCGCAGATCGCTCCCCCGACCTTTGCGCCGTTGCTGGATGCCTTGGCGGTGCAGGCTAAAGCTTGGCGAGACGGGCGGAGCGCGACATGATCACAGGCATTTCACGTGTGGTGGATAGCGCAGCTGCGGCTGAGACTCAGCGCGCAGGTGACCTAACGGCTGTGCGGGTTTGGGATCGCGACAGCACCAGCGGGCCGCCCACGCTGACAGATAACCAGCGAGCGGAGCAAGAAAACGCATCTGAACAACTTTCGATGGCTTGTGAGCTTGCCAGTACGGGGACATTGCACTCGGGAAACTCACTCGTGGAAGAGGATGCTGCTGGGTACGCCGAGCCTCTGCTTGAGGACAGCGTATCGCCGCGACCTGATGCGGACGCAGGGACGGAGCAACGTGCTCTCCCTGCTGGCCGCGCCCGATGGTGGCGTCGGACGGCCACGCTGGTGGCCGCGAATGGAGCGCTGGGGGCGTTCGAGACCTTTGCGGGTCGCCTCGTACAGGGGGCGGTGCAGGTGCTTTCCGGTCGCCCGGAACAGCCACAACAGGTCAGCGATACGGCGATGGCAGCACATGCTGCGGTCAACATGGCGATGGGATTGATCGCGGGTGCAAGAGCGGGCGTGCACACATGGCGGGCGACCGATAATTGGGAGGCTTATCGCAGAGGATTTCAGGGAGAGCGGTCGGCGCCATCAGCGGCCCTCGCGACGGCGGGAACTCCCGACGTGCCCGCAAGCCAGCTGACACGTCTGTTGCCCAGTCTGGCGGCAGCCGCTATGAGCTTCGGCTTCGCTGCGCACACGGGCGTGAATGCTTTTGGGCACCTTCGAAGCTCATCGCATAGCAAGGTCGATGCCTACAAAGCGGTGGTTCAATCCAACGCCAACACAGCTTACTGCTACACCCGTGAGGTCGCAAACTTCGTGGCTTATGCCTTCCAGCTTGTTTCGCACGATGCCCTGCTGAACCTGCGGGGAGCAGCAGCCAGTTGCGCGCAATCCGGCGTCAACTCCCTAATACAACAGGCAATACAGGGAGAATTGAATGGTCGTGGCCAAGCCGGGGGCTTCGATCTCCGCTGGCCAGCCATCTCCGCTGCGGCCGAGGCCCTCGACGTTGCCGTTACTTGCGCATCTGCTCGTCTTGCCGAGCCCGACAGGCCCGTGACAATTTGGCGTGGTCGTCGAGCCGAGGAGACCTCGGCCGAGGAAGAACCGCCGTCAAGGCTCACTGTCGTTGACGCAATCGACCGGGTGACACAACGCGCCGTTGGTCGGCAGCTGGTTGGAGAACTCTCTCAGGTCGTCCCTCAGGAGCTGCATCATCCAGAGATTGGACCAGTGTTTGCTACGGGAACGCATGTGCGCGAGCTGGCCTGGCAAGCCGAACGCGCTAGTCGTGGCAGTGGCGCCAGTACGGCCCCTAGCCCGTCCTATTCGTGAGAGTGCGGCTTTTGGGCCCGATTGATGCGGCCGCACATCTTGTCTGACGAGGCGCACAGGATTGCCTTCGGCTTTTCGCCGCCTGACGA
>NZ_JASAUS010000360.1:0-3186 GCF_029953005.1 Bradyrhizobium sp. Mp27
AAGAACGGGACGTCTTCGTCTTCCTGAAATTGGCGCACCAGGCCCTTGCGCTTCTTAACCTCTGTCTCACCATGCAGGACGAGGCCGGGCCTTCCGAATACGGAGCCCAGGAACGCCACTAGTGGCGCCGTTGTCTCCTTGAACTGGGTGAAGATAAGTGCCTTCTCCTGCCGGGCGGCAACCACTTCCGCGATGTCGCGCAGACGCACAAGCTTACCGCTATCCTCCTCATTCCACGCACCGTCGCCGAGCCACTGTGATGGATGGTTGCAGATCTGCTTCAAACGCATGAGAAAAGCTAGGACGATGCCTCTCCGCTTTATTCCATCGACATCTTCGAGATGGCCGGCCAGTTCCGCCACTGCTTGCTGATAAAGCGCCGCCTGCTTGCGGCTCAAGGGGCAGAAGGTTTTCACCTCGGTCTTGTCGGGCAGGTCGGCAATGATGCTCTTGTCGGTCTTCAGCCGTCGCAGGACATAGGGGCGCACCAGTTCGCGGAGCGGACCGTAAGGGTTATGTGGCCGGTCGGAGAGGCGTTTGACGAATGCCGAAAACTCCTTCGACGATCCCAACAGGCCAGGATTGATGAAGTCGAAGATCGACCATAGGTCGCCGAGCCGATTCTCGATGGGCGTGCCGGTCAGCGCAATGCGCATTTCTGCCTTGAGCCTCTTGACCGATTTTGTCTGCTTAGCGCCCGGGTTCTTGATGGCCTGTGCTTCATCGAGCACCACAAACCGCCATGATGTAGTTTCTAGCCAAGGCGTACGCGTCAGAAAGCCGTAGCTCGTGATTACGAGATCGACATCTGCGCATCTGTCCGCACTGTAAGTGTTCAGTTTCTCGGACGGCGCAGCCGATGGATGGACCACGACTGTTTTCAAGCTTGGCGCAAATCGGGAAATCTCGGCGGCCCAATTGGCTAACAACGAGGCGGGGGCTACGAGCAGGCACGGTTTCCGTGCCATGTCCTCATTCTTGATCACCAGCAGCAGCGACAACACCTGGATGGTTTTGCCGAGCCCCATATCGTCGGCAAGGCAAGCCCCAAGCTTGAGCTGCGTTAGCAGATAGAGCCATTGCACACCCGACTGCTGATAGGGTCGCAGCGTACCCTGAAAATATTGACCGGGGTCGACCCGCATGAGCCAATCGGGATGGCGCAAGGTCGCCAGCGTCTCCGCCAGCCAGGGGCCGGCAACGGTCTGGCTCCAATCGATGTCGGCTGGTGCGGCAGTTTTATCTCCGGCAATGCCAGCCCCAGCCAGCAGACGCATCGCCTCACCGAACGAAAGACCCTCGGCGGCGGCACGGCGCTCGATGGCCTCAAATTGCTCGAGTGTGCGATGCAGTCGTTCATGATCGACCTCGACCCACTTGCCACGGATTAAGGTCAATCCATCGGAATGCGCCAGGAGTCGCTTGATCTCGGCCTTCGAGAGGCTTTCGCCCTCGAGCGTCACCTCCATTCGGAAGTCGAGCAGCGCGTCCATCCCCAGCTGTGATGGCGCATTGCCCCCGACCGTTGCTTTCACTTGCGGGCGTGCGGGGTGGTTCATGCGCCAACTCGCCGGCATTCGCACGACCACCCCGGCGCTTTCGATTGCGGGAACATCCTTCAGGAATTGCAGCGCCTGTTGTGGGCTCCAGCGCAGCGGGTGAAAGATATCGCCGGCATTGACCAACGTCTTCAACCAAGGGCTCCTCTCGGCGGCGCGCTGGACGGGCATCAGCAGCGAGAGCAGGCGTTGGCGGTTCCTCGCACCGGAATACTCCTGCAAGGCTTTGCCAAGCGGCAGATGCTGGGCCTTGGCCTCAGCAGAGAGTCGGGTGGTGTAGGTCGCAAGAAACGCGAACGGGGCTTCATCGTCCTTCCGGTTCTCCGCGAGGTTGAAATGAACGCGCCCAACCAAATTCCAAGCCGGATGACGGCTCTTGAGGAACTCCTGCAGGGAGAGCTTGGCTTGCACCAACTCGGCATCAAAGGCCGCATCCATACCTTGCCAAAGATTGGCCAGGACAGACGTCGTCAGGTATTCCGCGCCGGTCATCGGCGGAACAGCCGCTGCCATCGTGTCCAACTCGCCATCGGCGGGGATCGGCACAGGCGGCTTGGTACGGCCGTCTCCAACACTAGGAAGCGCGCACAGCGCAGTCATGTAGCGCATTCCAAGCGCTCGCCAATACGACAACACCGGTGGGAGAACCGTCGCGACTTCGTCGGCGCCGAGCCACAACAATCCGTGCCCTGAGCCACGTAAAAATGCTTTCTCCAGCCGCAAGCCCTGATTGAGCTCCAACGCAGGAGCTTGCGCCGTTTGTCGCAGTGTCAGCAAACCATGCGGGGTAAGAACGGGTTCCAGCGTCATCATGACGGTGAGACCTTATGATCCCACCGGAAATGTCCGCGATTTTGGGGGTGAGCCGCGCGCCACATCGAGATGTAATTCGCCATTCTGTCACGAAGTACCGAGCATGGGCGCGGTCAGCAACTCCTTGACCCGCATGAACTGCTGAACGCACTCCGCGACTGCGGCCGGACTCTCCGGCAGAAGATCATCCTCCTCCAAAACATCGACATTCCTTTCGTTTTGCGAACGCTCGATTTGCGCCAACTGTGCGCCGATCTCATCCGGCGCGAACATGCGTCTCACCTCGGAAACAAACCGCGGCAGTTCCCGCGCGAAGTCGGGATGTCTGGAGGCAGTACTGGTAAAACTCATCAACTTCTCACCGACAAGGTAGTCGAAGGCCGCCGTGAGCCCGAATCGCGCCTTGATCGTTTGAGCCGCTTCGCACTGTTCGATCCAAATCTTATGCGCTTTGCCCGCATTCATAGTCGGCCCTCATCTTGTCGGCATCGATGCTATTCTTGACGCCAGCCACTCGTTCAATTTCGACCACCTTCGCCGCCCGGAAACGTTGCGAACCGCGATGGCAACGGCTTTCTTCTGACCGACCAGCACGACCAGCTTCTTGCCCCGGGTGACGCCGGTATAGAGCAGGTTTCGTTGCAGCATGGTGTAGTGCTGCGTCATCACCGGGATCACTACGGCAGGGTATTCCGAACCCTGGCTCTTATGGATAGTTGCTGCGTAAGCCGGCACCAGCGTGTCGAGCTCGCCAAACTCATAAATGACCGAGCGGCCGTCGAAGCTTGCGGTGAGTTCGCTGTCTTCGGAACTG
>NZ_JASAUS010000361.1:0-3163 GCF_029953005.1 Bradyrhizobium sp. Mp27
CAACGCATACAACGACAGAGCCGAGCCCTTCGTCTGGACCAAGAAAAAGGTCCGTCAACGCCGTTTCAAAGGCCGCCGTATCACTCAGCTCTGATTCCGGGTACTAGGTGCATCCGGTGATCCAGTGCAACGAGACACCCGGCCGGACCCAGGGGAGGTGCTGGAGTTCATGGAGCTGGCCGCGGCCTCCATCGGGCGCAAGATCAACTCGCCGCGGCGCGCGAGACATCTCCCGACTCATGATCGAGATGAGACAGGGCGGCTACGCCGTCGACGAGCCTTGGGACCGTGGCGGGATATAGCATCCGCATAACAGAGGCAATGGCAACCGCATGCGCCTGCCATTGCGACCGCAATAGGAAACGACATGGACCTCACCAACCCCGACCCGAAGGCGAGCAAAGACCTCACCGTTCTCGACCTCTTCCGTAAATTCGTGATCATGGAGGGCTCGGCGCCGCAGATCCTCGTGGACGCCCTGGACGACCTCGAACACCACTACTTCACTTTGATCTCCGCTGGCGTGCCGACCAGCGTGCCATCAAGCGCTGGCAGGCCGCCGGGCCCGACCGCGAGCTGACGTGGCCCGACCACGCCGACCTTGTCGTCTGGTTGCTGAGCGTCTGGATGCACGCACCGGCAGCTCGCCGAGGCGGGCGAGCGCATCAGCCTGGGTGGCGGCTGAAGGTGCCGCTGGGAAGGTCGATGCAATCGCCGGCGGCTTCAGCCAGGCGAGACATCACTTTTGGGACGGGGTGAACAGTTGGTGAAACACCTACGAGCTAGCGGGGGTGTCTCAATGCCGGGGCTCGTGGAAGGATGGAAAGCCATTCGCGCCTGACGTCGAGGTCCCCTCACAACGAGAGGATGGACCTAAACGCGCACTATCGGTGCGATTTGCGCCGAATTTGGCCGGCGAGACACCGCGAGTCACCGCGCTCCCTCAGATGAAACAGGTGTCCCATTCGTCGTTCGGGCGGAAAACCAATGTGCGAGAAAGACTTAGGGTGAGACACCACCGCCTCTGGCCGGTGAGACACCGGGGGCAGTGATGCAAACCTATGCCCTGGCAGCCAGTCGCTCAGCCACGGAGTGGTTCCGGCTTCAACCCATCCATGTTCCTGGCGGGTGCCGCTCGTCGCGCGCTCTCCTTGCCTCAACCATTGCATCATAGGTGCGCCGTAGCTCGGATCCTGGGAGGGCCTCGGCCCCTTTCTGATCCAATTCGGGCATAAACGCGAAACCGAACGCACGATTGAGCTCTCGTTCGTATGCCTCAATGGCCGAATGGTACTCCGCGAAATAGTCCCGAGCTGCGCCCTGGTCGGACACCATGTTCTCCTCACCTGGTCGGCGATTAAGAAGCTTACATTCTAAGTGGCAGGACGGGCGCCACGAGAAACGCGCCGGTGCCATTCGCCATGGCTCCCTTGGGTGGCCGACCCGATTGCCAAGCCAGTAGCTGGTGGCGAGCACGATCAGGGAGCCGCAAAAGCTCCAGACCGCCCGGGACACGCCACGCTAGCCTCATACGTCTTTCTGGCCGGGATCGGCGCCCGTGCGTTTGGTTTTCTGATCTCCGGGTTAGGAACGGCCTTGTCCACTGAAGTTGATCCGTCTACGGTAATCGGGGGCGTCAGATGAAACCTTGGGTTATTTTATCAGCTTTAGCTGTGGCGGGATGCGCCGCCAACTCTGGAGTCGCGCCGCTAGGCGGTGACGCCTATGTCGTGACGCGACAAGCTGCGACAGGCTTCTCTGGGTCTGGAAATCTAAAGGCGGAAGCACTTTCTGAGGCGGGCCAATATTGCGCCGGACAAAGTAAAAGTTTGATGGTGACAAACGCCAAGGAAACCGGCCCGCCTTACGTCATGGGAAACTTCCCGAAGGCTGAAGTCGAGTTCATGTGCCTAGCGCCGGGTGATGCACGCTTGCAAATCCCGCCAAGTCAAAGCAGACCACTGCGATAATCTAGGCGACCGAGATCGGAAACAGGCCAGCGCCGAGGTGGTGCGATCATAGCGGCCGTCCATGCTGATGCCGCCGCCTCGCGTATGTCCCATGTCGTCTCCTAAGCCAGATCGAAGCCAGTGGCTTCCTGTTGGGTTAGTCAGTGGGTTGCGGTTCGCTTCGGATGTCGCCGCGGTCCCACGGCTCGGGTGTCTCATAGGCGCCCTGTCTCACAGGCGCCCTGTCTCATCTCGATCACGAGAGGGGCGAGGTCGCGCGCGCCTTTGCCGTGCCCACCTGAGTGCCGAGCCAGTAGCCGGCGGCGAGCGCAAGGGCGGTGCAAGCTCCAGATCGCGCACCGGACGCGCCGGAGGCGCCTTACGGCTGCAGAGGCGCCGGAAACAGGTATTCGCCTGGCGCGCCCAGCGGCAGCCATAGCCACCGCCGCGGGCCTCGCGCTGCTGGTCGTTTTCTCCTGCACCTTGACCAACGCGCCGTAGATCGAGAACGAATGCACGGCCTTGGTGACCTTGACCCGGTATGGCCGCCGACGCCGGTCGCCAGCAGCCTCATGGCATTGCCGGCGGCGTTCGGGCCACGATCGCGTCGAACGACTGGGCGGTCCGGCCGCCCAGCCTTGCGCCGTGGCCAGCTTCGTCGCCTCACGGATCAGCTCATGGAGTCAGGTGTCACACCTCATGTCTCATAGGCGTTAACTGCCCGTAAGTCATGGAAAACAGAGCTGGATCGCGCATCGGCATGGCGGCGACTGTCTCATGAGACAGGTGAGTCATCACGGTGAATTAGCTTCTCACACGCTCGATGCCCGCAAAATCGACGGTTGCGCAACCTCTCGGAAAGCCCAAGATCCTAGCCATTCTCATTTTGAGGTAGCCCACCATGAAATTGCTGGACGAAATCATTGAAGGAGCTGTTAGCGATACCTACCCGATCGGCTCCGTCCTCAGGAAATGCCTGGTTCTCGAACAGCAGGCCAAGAACGATAAATTCCGGGCATGGCTCAACAAAGAGTTGGACGGCTACGCTAACAAAGAAGACCTTCCAGAATATCGGCAGGTGAACACTATTTCACGCGGTTTTCTCGTAAGCGCGTATTTTACCGCACAGGCTACGCGCGCGGCTGGCCGCGGCGTCGCGTGACGCCGGGCCCCAGCAGTGTCATCGGAACGGCTTGGTTGACCTGAGCGTTCGA
>NZ_JASAUS010000362.1:0-3131 GCF_029953005.1 Bradyrhizobium sp. Mp27
CCCTCCCGACGCAACGACAAAACCGTAAAGCCCCGCGTTCAGCATAACCCGGCAGGAATCCACTTAAATCCAGCGGGGCGCTGTCCAAACAACCGGGGCCAGCTCTGTCGTCGGCGTAGCGTTCGAACGGAATGTGGGGATAAGACCCCTTCATCCAAACATCGAACACGTAGTGCAGGAACAAGTTTGCCAGGATTGGACTGACCACACCCCCTTGAGACCTGCCTGTCGTCCTCGCCCGAACCGATCCATCGGGCATCTCGACCGGAGCCTTAAGCCACCGCTCAATGTAGAGCCGGATCCAGTCAGCTTTCGTGTGTCGATAGACCGCGCGCATCAAGAGTTCATGATCGATCGTGTCGAAAAAGCTCTTGATGTCGAGATCTACGACCCAGTCGTGCTGCCAGCACCGCTTACGCGCCTGCTCTATGGCCTGATGGGCCGATTTTCCGGGCCTGTAGCCGTAGGAGTCCGGATCAAATTCTCCATCCAACACCGGCTCCAGACACCGTTTGACCACCATCTGGGCGATACGGTCCGCGACCGTCGGTATGCCAAGAGGACGAATCCCACCGCCGGCCTTAGGAATCTCGACCCGCCGCACTGGTGGCGGGAAGTAACAGCCGGTAGAGGTGGTTCTCAAGATCGCCGGCAAAGTCTTCGAGACTCTGGCCATCGACGCCCGCCGCCTTTCCCTTCTTCACAAGCTTATAGGCTTCCCACACCATCCGCTTGGTGATGGGCAACGGTTTGCCGGAGTTCACCGTGCTCCTCCCGGTCTTCCCGGTTGGCGCAGTGACGCCGGCAGGATAACGCAACCCCTTTGCTCCACGGCCATTACAGCCGCTTCCTCACTATTACGGGTTGCTCCGCCCCTGACGCATTGCGTCAGGTTCCGACGTTCCGTGTTGAAGCCTGTGACGAGATCATGCCGCCTATGCACCGGCTGCCGCGTGGGCCGTAAACAGGCTCCGCCCACACTCCTCCGAGCGCTACTACCCCACGCCCGTCTTGACAGCATCTTGAACCCATTTCGATACGTCATCGGCGGTTCGCTTGCACTCATCTTCTTGTCGCTTACCTGACGGTTTCATTCACCGCCTTTTTCCTCATCGCTCACCACCGCGCCTTTTGAACGCGGCAGCATGAGGTGGTTTGAAGCCTGCCCCTGAAGGCCGGCTCCGGGAGGCCAAACTCCCATCTTCAACACAGCATCACCGGCGTCGCCGCCGGTGTTCGTTGCACACGGTAATGCGGGTTTTGTTTCCGACAGGAATGTCGCGACTCCGACGTCGCGCAGCGGCTCCGTTTGACCAACCCATCAAATGAAAGGCGCTGCCGACAGTTCTACCTTCTGGCATGTAGCTTGCTGCGTGGGCCGAACGCGACCTTGCCGTTCCGAAGATACACGAGCAATCAATCGGCCGAGTGGTCGCGACGCAACGAACATCGTTTCTCCTACCGCCCTATGAAGAGAGGACTGCTAGCTTATGAGTGATAGGAGGCATGCAAAGCTTGGCATATTTCTGTTGGCCGGCGCTCAGCGCAATGAGACGTACATTCGCGCGCAACAAAGCCCCCAATGATCAAGCATTTCGGCGCCGATCGTCCCTCCTTGCAACCGCAGAGAAGGTGGAACTGGGAGCTCCTCGTCGCACTTCTCATAAATGCGGTGCTTTGGGCTGGAATCTACTTGGTCATCACAGCCTTCTTCTGACAGCCTCCCGTGCATGGCGACCGCGCGAGGCTTCTAGGGCCTATCGCATGCTGCAGCCGCCACGGCTGCGAATAACCTGATGCCGGCGCGCAATTCGCGCTGCGACCTGGATTTAGAGTGCGCTGTTCCGGCGACCGCAATAGGAATTCCGACGCATAACCCAGATGTCTGAAATGAAAGACACTGATATGCCGTTGCGGCCGCGGCTAAGTGCCAAAAATGACCAGTAGCAGCTCGACGTACCGCGCAGGTGGCATCCGGGCTTCCTCGTTAGGCGCAACGGATTGACTGCAAGTGAGAACTGGTACTCCGCATTACCGTTATGTGAAAGCTAGCTTTCGAGAAGCTGACGAAGCAAAGAGACCTGAAGGAACGTTGGGCAAGCGGCCGGCTCCGCCCTCACGTCCTATGGCATAGGACGGCCCGGCCGCCTCGCTCCTCGCTCCCGCAACGCTCGGAGCAGGCGGGATTGACTTGCTTGTTGAGCGATATCAGCCTCGCCCTTGGGTTGGGTATAGTTCAAAAGGCTGAAGCCTTGATTGGCCGTAGCAGCGCTTACAGCTCTTGCTCAGGCCACGTATCGTCCTCATTCTTGCGCATCCGCCACACGAGGGCGCGCTGCGCTAACTTGTCGTATTCGAAGGCAATCTTAAGCAACCTGTCTTTTGCTTTCCCGTCAACGAGCGCTGCCGCCTTCTTTCGCGTTGCTTGCGCGCGGCCTCGCCAGTGATCGGGTTGGTAGAGTTTGCTTTTCGGATTCATGCCGAGAGCATGCAATTCGTAGATCAAACAATTGCGACACCTACGCTCCGTATCATCACGTAGGAGCGACGCTCGTGGCTCGGCTGCCGAAGCGGTCGATCCCTAGTCCACAGCCCCCGACAGCTTTAGACCATCGGTCTTATGAAGAGACTTTGAATCGCATGCATCGTTAGATTGTACGAGTTGGGACAAGTGGGGATCACCACTGAGAGCCAGGGGATTCCTGACATCACGACATTTGCGAATGCATCAAATATGTACGCTAGCCCAGGACGACGAAATAGAGAGCCTAACACCATCCGGTGCAGGCCTACCCCCGATTCATCGAATGCCATTCCCGGCGGATGACGGGCTCCGTACAATGAGAACCGCAAAGTAGAATAACGAGCTTGCTGACAGCCAGCTAAGCAGATCCGCAGCTTTCCGGTTGGCAGATGATGCGCTCCGCACACAGCAAGAACAAAACGTCACCCCACCCGAATTGAAGGAATGTTATGATTCAGAAACAACGAACTAAGTTGGCTTCGGACCTCGGACTTCGCGTAAGCGCGTATTTTACCGCACAGGCTACGCGCGCGGCTGGCCGCGGCGTCGCGTGACGCCGGGCCCCAGCAGTGTCATCGGAACGGCTTGGTTGACCTGAGCGTTCGAA
>NZ_JASAUS010000363.1:0-3119 GCF_029953005.1 Bradyrhizobium sp. Mp27
GCCCTCCCGACGCAACGACAAAACCGTAAAGCCCCGCGTTCAGCATAACCCGGCAGGAATCCACTTAAATCCAGCGGGGCGCTGTCCAAACAACCGGGGCCAGCTCTGATCAGCGCGCTCGAGCCGCATCTGTGCGGAGCTTTTCCAACTGAGCCTGCATGTCGTTAGCGCGGGCGCAGTGACGCGGAGATGGAAATGGGCTGCTTGCGCGATAGCGTTGAATATTTTTGCGATGTGCACGCGCCAGTTGGTCATCGATCATCGTGTCTTCCTGTGACGGATACACTAACCCATTCCATCGCTTGCTCGACGAGGCAGCGCCCCCGAGCAGCATGCAAGACATCGCAGGAGCGAAGTATCTTCGCCCGTTCTCATCCATGGTAGTGAGCTTTTTTCCCGATCGGTGAACTAGTTCACATTCCCAGCGCCGGTCGTCGCCTGCAAATCGCTTGCCCTGTTATCAGACCACTGATTGCTTCGAAAACACTACTGGACGTTCGCGCGCTGCGGGATTTTGCTTGTCAGCTCCGCGGTCGACCTAGGCTATGCTCATTGTTCAACCGGGAGGCGGACGTGGCGACAGGGCATTGTGAAGTGATTTAACGCAACCAAGGGATTCGGTTTCATCCAGCCCGATGACGGCGGCCAGGATGTTTTCGTGCATATTAGCGCAGTGGAGCGCGCCGACTTATCGGGCATGGCTGAGGGGCAGAAGGTCTCTTACGAAATCCAAGTTGATCGCAAGCGCGGAAAGAGCAGCGCAGAAAATTGCGCGCCGCGACCATAGCGCTGCGGTTTTGATCTCACTGCACCTTTTGTCCGAGGTCTCTCAGGAGCGCGTGGAGAAAGTCACTGGCATGGTCGTATCGCGCGTTGCCATCCGTGATTTGACGGGCGCGCGGCTCCATTAAGCGGCCAACGGTTTCGGAACCGAGCAGCTCAACTCTGTCCGACCACTGCAGCAGCAAACTATCGGGGATGTCTTCCGCAGATCCGAATAGCTGCAGAAGGCAATGTTCGCCCTCGGGTTTATGGTCATGATGAGCCTTGGCAGCATAGAAAGCGAACAACCCGCGAAAGGCATCACGGGAAACGGCAGGTTTTCCCATCGCAATGTCCCTAAAATTAAGACTCTCAATGGAGCAAGTCTGAAGCCCTCGTGCGGGAAAAGCCAGCAAAAAACTTCAGTTTCGCGCTGCACCCGTGTAAAGAGCAGAGGCCGCCTGTTGGGCGGCCTCCGTCTTTCATTACGCTGATCAAAATCGCGCTTAGATCTGCCGTCGCAGCGTTGCCCCTCGAGGTGACGGTGAACAAGTTGCAATAAAAAGGTACCAGCCCCGGTGCCGGGAGGACGGGCGAGGTGGCTTACCTTTGCCCAACAAGATCTGACACAGTTTCTGGGAAAAAGATGCAAGGTCTACCCAGGCGCTGCGCCTGAAGAATAGTGGACAGGCTCGATGTCAAATTCCGCGTACTCGATCGCCACCTCGTTCAGGCCGGAACCGGGCATCGAACGTAGCTTTCTTCAAGTAGTTCTCCCAAAGCTCCAAACTTTCGAAAGCGCGTGGGAGAGTCAATCATGCATGTCACCGCGGCGACTCCGTTGTTCTGATTCTTGCTTGCCAGCTCCAATTGAATTCGCTGGGTCTAAAAATTGTTGCGAGCACGCGTCGACCAGTATCCACATCGCCTATTTCGATTTTGCTGTCCGATCCGCTTGCTCTTTGGATGGAGCACACTACACCATTGCGTAGATCACTTCGGTAGTCTCTCCTATCTTGTGCCGGTAAGCCTTGGGCTACAACGCGTTTCATTGGAGCGGCAGCTGGTCGCGCAGCGGACATTGGTGCCGATGCCAAGGTTGGTTAAGGGCCCACAAGCGGACTCCTGCGGGACAGCAGGACCGATAGGGAGGCGCGTTTCATCGCGCGCGGCCCCGCACAGAACCGTACTGGCGCGAATGCAGGATCGCGAGGTCAGCGGACCGGCAGCATCAAATGCTCGTATTGCGTGCCAGGCCGCATCACATAGGGCCTCGTTGGGTCGGCCTTCGCGTCGCGTGGATAACCATCCAACATCTTAGCGCCAGAGCCCACGATCATTACGTGTGCGCCGGTTTTAATCCAATTGTTGCCGGGCTCTTCTTTTGTTGCATAGGGGTCGGTGTTGCTTGCACCTCCGTCCCCTTGGAGCATGTACATGAACCCCACCTTATTCGCCGGCGGCTCTTTGTGAGCCATCCATGCCGTCGCCCATTCCATCGCGTTTTGATCGCCGCACATCGGATCGGGGTTGGCTGGATCGGCATGACCGGGCATGCACGTCCACTGCCCAGTTCCTTTGCGCAAGGTCCGCATCTTGCCGTCATGATCCATTGCGACGATCGTTGCGTCTTTGGCGATGGCCTCGGGTGCCGCGGACAACGACAGCTTAATGAGCTCCTCGTCGCTCATCTTGTGGCCGGTTGACTGTTGAGCGAAGGTGTAGCTCGGGGTAAGCGCGAGGACAAATAGAGTTACATAGGCCAGCGATTTCATCGAGAAACCTCCCATGATTTTTCGCTGATGCCAGCCGCGGAGGAGCCGGAGGCCGGCGTCTGCGCTGAGGTGCTTGCACGTATGCGCTTGTGCGCTAAGGTGCTTGCAGGCAGTTATTCTAGCCTCCCTTTAGCGCTCCTGAAACGCGCCATTTGGCCGCTGCGGAGCGATCAGCTCCCGGACTTCCGCTCAGGGTCAAAAGCGAAAAACTCAGCCACTTCGCTATAGGCCAAGAAGCCAAATTGACTCGGCGTCACGCAAAAAGCAAAGCCATGCATAGGAAGTGATCGGCACCTCCCTGTGCTTCCGGTTGAACCTTCGCGCGGTTCCGGCGACCCACGCCCATGCAGGGAAACGGAGGTTTCCATGACCAGTTCCAATGGGCGCTCGGTGCATCTCTATCGGTTGATCGTAGCGCGCACGATGGGATTGTGTGCGGTCACACTTTTCGGCATCAACACAGCCTATTCACATAGAGCTGGCCCCGGTTGTTTGGACAGCGCCCCGCTGGATTTAAGTGGATTCCTGCCGGGTTATGCTGAACGCGGGGCTTTACGGTTTTGTCGTTGCGTCGGGAGGGCG
>NZ_JASAUS010000364.1:0-3097 GCF_029953005.1 Bradyrhizobium sp. Mp27
CCGGCGGCTCTTCTTCGTCATCTTCGCTCCTGATTCGCAGCAAGAATCCTCGCCGCTGTCAGGCAGAAAATCCACTCAAGCTACTGTCCGAATTTGCGGGGCCAGCTCTAGCCAAGAACTGTATCAGCGACGTCGCAAGTCACGCTCATCGTTTGGCCCCGGTCGCTCGATCGATTCAAGCGAGACTTCCGACTTTGCCAAGAACAATAGATGGTCGCACATCCGAGCGCCCCCTGATGAACGTCAGTACGTTCTCGTTCAACCAAGATAATCCGGTCGCTATTCGCTGCGCGTCGCTCCGACGCCGTCCATCCTCTTTCGTGATCGCTTAGTCAGATCGACCATCCTGAAGTGCTCGGGTGACACCAGTTCGTAAGCCCGCGCCGTGGCGAGTACGCCTGAGTCATTTCCTCGTGCGCCAACAAATTGCAGTCCAATTGGAGCTCCAGAAGCCGTCATTCCGCAAGGAACTACGCACGCAGGCTGCTGGCTCAGATTGATGGGAAAGCTGAAGGATGCCCACTCGGTCCAATGGCTAAGGCCACTACCTTCTGGCACATCTCGCCCGGCTGCGAACGGAGGAATGGCGGCGGCTGGAGAGACCAACACATTGTAACTCTCGAGCAACTCGTCCATGAAGGTGCCGAATTCGGCGCGAAGCACTTGAGCAGCCACCAGGGTAGCAGCGCTGTACTCCCGGCCTTTCGCCGCGGCCAACAGGAAGCCGGCATCGTATACTTCGGAGGCAACTTCGCCCGCTGAGACGAGCCGATTGGCGGCCCCCGAAAACCAGTGGATATGGAACAGCTCAAGAAGATCAATGGAAGGCAATTCGACCGGCTCGACGATCGCTCCCCACTCCTCCATTCGCCGAACCGCAGCCGCCACACTCAATTCCACTTCCCTGTCGACGTGTCCTACAGGGGGAGTTGACCAGTATCCGATCCGCATCCCCGTAAAGTCCGCCTGCCGCTTCCCCAATCTTGGTAAAATGCCTGCGCCCTGCGCCCAGTCGCGCAAGTCGCGCCCAGACATCGCCTCAAGCATGGCTTCAGCATCGCCAACGCTTCGTGCCATCGGACCGATGTGCGCCACTGTTCCAAAAGCGCTGGGAGGATGAGCGGGCACACGTCCGAATGACGGCTTATGTCCGACTATGCCGTTGAACGACGCCGGAATGCGTATCGAGCCACCGCCATCGCTACCCAAATGAAGGCTGCCCGCTCCGACAGCTGCGGCTACCGCTGCTCCTCCGGAGGATCCTCCTGCCGTCATCGAAGGATCCCAGGCGTTGCGCGTCACGCCAAAGAGAGGAGAGTCGGTAACCGCCTTCCAGCCGAATTCCGGCGTTGTTGTCTGCCCGATGAAGATCGCGCCTGAGCGGCGCAGCCTCTCGACCGACGGCGCATCCCTTTCACACGGCGAAGCTGTCGTCGTGCGGCTGCCGCACCGAACCGACCACCCCTCGACCCAGACGATGTCCTTAATCGTTGTCGGGATGCCATCGATGTCTGACAAGGGTGCGCCGGACCCCCAGCGAGCTTCGGACCGACGCGCCTCATTCCTAGCCCGATCCCGGTCGATAAACGTGAACGCGTTCAGCTCCCCGTTGACTGCCTCAGCTCTCTCCAAAGCGGCTTCGGTCACCTCAATCGGTGACAATGTCCCCTTCCTATAGGCGGAAAGCACCTGGGCTGCATTCAGCCCACATATGTCGGTCCCATCAGGCGGACTGAAGACGTCCATAGACACTGCTTTTCCCTCTCTCACAGTCAGGAGCGGTCAAACTCGGCTCCGTCCGGCGAGCATTAGGAATTTACGAGCTGGTCATAAAATGCATAATTTGTAGAAAGACCATCGATCAACTGTAGGGAACGCCTTGTGGATCTTACGATTCGGCAAATTCGATACGTAAGCGAAGTCGCCAGGCTTGGCAGCATGCACGCAGCATCGGTGAGTTTGCGGATCTCGCAATCGTCGATCCTTGCGGCGATTGAACTTGCTGAAACCGAAATGGGCGCTCGAATCTTTGAGAGGCGTCCCTCACGCGGGGTCAGAGTAACCCCGGCGGGAGAACGCTTTATCTGCGCAGCCCGCTCGATGCTGACCGCCGATGCAGAATTCAAAAGGACGATAGCTCGCTTGGGAGGACTGAGCACGCCGGCAATCCGTATTGGCTGCTTCAATCCTTTCGGCGCACTTTTCATTCCCGACACACTGAAGCGCTACATCGAGCGCGTTGGGCCGGTTGAGATTTCTGTGCTCGAGGGAGACCAGTTGCAGTTGCGAGAATGGTTCGCAAACGGAGCGGTCGACCTGGTCGTAACTTATGATATCGGACCGCACTTCAAAGAGAACACAACACGCGTCTGTAAAGTACCTGCGCATGCGCTAATTTCGCGATCCGACCAACTCGCGCGTCAGCCGGCCGTATCTATCGCAGAATTGGCAACTCGGCCTTTGGTTCTGTTGGATTTGCCACAGACCGCGCTGTATCTCCTTACATTGTTCGATGTGCTGGCAACTCAACCAACGATCGGCTTCCGCACGCGCAACTACGAGACTATCAGGACCTCTGTTGCGTGCGGGTTTGGAGTTTCTGTGCTCAACATGCCCCCACTGGGCCACGCTTCCCCGGACGGCACTGAGCTTATCCGGCTGCCGATAACTGACGATCTGCCCGCACCCACGCTCGTCATCGCCGACGTTTACGGATCGAATAAGCCCGAATACGTGCGAGTCCTCATCGACGTTATCCGTGAGTTCTTTCGAGATCTCGGCCCGCACGGATTCGCTATCGCAACTTTGAAGAATGAAGAAACGCTTTTCGACGTTTAGCCAACGTCCCTTTTGGCGCACTTGGTTACAGACCGACAACTACCCGATGCGAGCGGGAGCACACCTCACTCACGCCCCTCAACCAAGGGGCAAGTTTAGCGATCCATCCCGGCCCGCTCTTGACCCAGTGCGGACATTGCTCCACCGAGCCTAGTACCCGGAATCAGAGCTGAGTGATACGGCGGCCTTTGAAACGGCGTTGACGGACCTTTTTCTTGGTCCAGACGAAGGGCTCGGCTCTGTCGTTGTATGCGTTGAC
>NZ_JASAUS010000365.1:0-2997 GCF_029953005.1 Bradyrhizobium sp. Mp27
ACGCCCTCCCGACGCAACGACAAAACCGTAAAGCCCCGCGTTCAGCATAACCCGGCAGGAATCCACTTAAATCCAGCGGGGCGCTGTCCAAACAACCGGGGCCAGCTCTCATGGTCAGAAGCAGGTATTCCCCGATGGCCCGATTGGCGACAGGCTCCCCGGCGGCAGCTCTAGCTATAAGATCGGCACCGAGGGACCGAATGCGCGGATCGAAAGCGACGGCTGTCTGCCGGTGTACCCCTAGGGGATCGGAACTGAGATAAGTGACCTCGAAGAGTTCGGGACGGTTAGGGTCGGATCTGACGAAAACCGGACTGTGCTCGTCTATACGGCACATCCGGCAGGCCTTCGACCAGCACATCGAGAATTTTTTCTGGTTTCCGGAGGATGCATGGTGATGATCGATACTTGGAGTGGAATCGTATGTACGATTCTACGATGATCGTGTCTGGCGTTGCCCGCCGAAAACTCAGGCGGCCGGCTGGTACAATCTCGGAAACCATCGATCGACAACGGCCGAGGGAAAGCCCAGCTTCACGGGCGAGCGCGTCGTGGGTGAAACGAGGTAGCCCTTTTCAATAAGGGCGTTGAGGACCGTTCGCGCTTGGCGTTCTTCGTATCCCGTAAGGGTAGGCGCATTACCCCGCGTGTACTCTCCGGCCATGACCGCTTCGCGCAGTAAAGGCCAAGAGCCCTTTGGAAGCCGCTTTGCACGCGTTTCCTCCTCGGTCCAGATCTCCATCCGCCTGAGCAGTTCTTCCGGTTCCAAAAGCCCCGTCATGAAGTCGACCTGGTCAACGCAGGTGGTAAGGAAGAATTGGCAGAACCCGACAAGCCCCGACATCGTGAGATTACCGCGGCCATCAAGGTCACCGCGCCGCGGTTCGTCTGCCGCCTGTAGGTTTGCTTTATAATCGGCGACTCGCCGCGCGAGTCCCCGCGAGACGGCCCAAAGCTCAGAGCCGACTTCTAACTCGCGCAAGAGTGCATGTGAGAACAGGCGTGTCACGCGGCCATTACCGTCCAGAAACGGGTGAATCCAGGCCAGGCGATGGTGTGATGCCGCAACGCCGATAATTTTGCGTAGCTTTGAAAGGTGAGGGGACGAATATCCTTCGGCAAAACGCTTCAGGAATGCGGGGAGATCGGCTGGATCGGGAGGGATGTGACGCCCCACTCTCACCTGGTCTTGGCGAAGTTCGCCGGGTACGATCTTGATCTTCTTCTTGGTCGTGGGATGGTCAACGACCAGCAGCTCTTCGGGCAGGCGTTCGCAGAAGTTTTTGTGCGTCCAGACAATAAAATCGACGGACAGCGCGGGCGAGGGGGCTTCGCCGCGATCGATAATCTGCTGAACTTCAATGTGAGCGCGCGCCTCTAATTGCAGATTCCGGCGCTCCGGCTCCTTGGCCAGGTCGTTGTTCAGTGCTCGATCAATGTCGATGGGCAGTGTGTTGTGGCCCTCGATGAGGTTGGAGTAGTAACAGTTCATCGAACGCACCAGATCGCCTACCGAGGCCCTCATGACCGGGTGGAGGCGGCCGGCCAGCGTGTTGGCCCTTGCAACCAAATCAGTTGCGAGATCTTCGAGTTCCTGCCGATCCTCGGGCAGGAGAGGCTCCATTGCTGATACATCCATTTTTGCCGCTTCCTTTGCCGCCAGAATATATAGCAATATCAATCGATATATAAAGATTAGTGCTGCCCGTTTTGCCGGTTTTATTGCCGCTTCAAAAGGCAAATAAATGAATGGATCTCTTTACTATAGGACCAATGGTCCTATATATAACTAGGTCCAACGGACCTAGGAAAGCCTTATGACTCTCGTCAGAACACCGGAAGCTTTGAAGGACGCGCGCGCTTCGCTTGGATTAAGCGCAGACGCCTTGGCCAAAATCGTGCGGGTTGAAGATGGGCGCACGGTCCGCCGATGGGAAGCCGGCGAACGCGAAATCCCCGGGCCTGTTATCGTTATTCTGGAAGCGGCCATCGGCTATCTCGACAGCATCAAGCTGATCGACACGCAGCTGGCCATGTTGCGCTCGGGCAAAATGACCAGCGGCGAAACAACGAGTGCTGGCAGGATCGATCAGACCGACGCCGACATTGAACGTCTCACGGTCTCTCGAAAGAGCCTTGTAGAGGCCCTGGAGATACTGACCCGGCAGCCGGCCAATGATGGCTCAGACCGGGTTCATTGGTACACTTTGCAGCGGGCAACACCGCTATTTGACCCGGCACAAAAGGACGAATGGTCGATCCCCGGAGAACTGAGCCCTGAAGCTGCCTTGGCCTATTTTGCCAAGCATGAGGGGTTCGACGAAGGGCTCGAAGTCGCCAACGACGAAGGCCCTCTTAAGGAGTTCGTTCTTGAAAAGCGCGAAGTGCTACGCCGTCAAGTTGGCGCCTCGCAGCGCCTCAGCGCGGGCCGCGTGATCCAGACCTATGCGGTGCGCCGACATCTCAGGCATTCCAATCCATGAAGGCGTAGCAGATGACGAACCTAAAGCGTTCGGAGATGCGCTTAATCGACAGCGCCTTGGGCATGGGCAGCGGCTACGTCCTCAATTTCTCCGATCGCACTTTTGCTGAATTCTTCGACGACGAGTTCAGGATCGACGTCGACCAGCAGCGTTACAAGACGCGGGGGACGTCCAAAGCCAATCGGTTGCGCTCGTTCATAGATCAAGAGGACGAGCACCTGGTTGCCCGCGTCCTCCGTCGCCTATGGAAAGAGCGCGAGGAGATTCCGATCTTTCGAGACGCCGATGACCACGGGTCTCTGAAGATCAAACTGTTCGAGCTCATCGCCACTATCGAGGGTGGCGCGGCCGTTCCGAGGACGGATGTTATCGAAAGGTTTACCCGCGACGAAACTCTTGAGGAGCTAGGGTCCAGACTCAATTGAGCCAATATGCGACGAGAGCGGCGAGATGAACAGCGGCCAAAAAATTACGGGCGAGCTTGTCATATCGCGTGGCGATGCGCCGGAAGTCC
>NZ_JASAUS010000366.1:0-2993 GCF_029953005.1 Bradyrhizobium sp. Mp27
ACATCATCGGAACCAAGCGGCTAATCGCTGCGATCGCGGCCTGAGACGTCCTCGGCACCTAACCCTCAGAACCGACCTCCCGTGAAACCGTTTTTACACGGCCAAGACCCGCAGCGGACGTTAACGGTCAGTCCTTCATGCCATCCAGACCGGGATGATCTTTGTAAATGTTTTCCTGAAGCACGGTGTCTATCCGAGCGATGATATCGCCGACCGATGTCCTCAATCTTAGAAACTCATCTGCTGGAGAGGCTTCTTGGCGAGCGTGAGCGCCTGGGATAACTCCTCAATGACCCGCTCTACGTGCTGTTTAAATCGTGCGGCTGATTTCGCGTCCATACAACCATCTCGCGGGAACAGGCTGGTGGAAGGGCTGCGCGCTCAATGTTTCGGAGTGCGCCCGCGGATGTGGTCAAAGCCTTGCTTGATTGCGGCGAAGCGCGCTTCGATCATCGGCTCAAATTCGAGGTCGGTGAAGATGTACGGCAAGTCCTTTTCGACGCCTTCGCGGACGAGTTCACCGACATAGTTGGGTTCTATGCCCTGAGAGATGCGTTCCCGGAGCATATTGATCCACTCGGCACGTGGGCCCGAAGTCGGCAAGGGAGGGAGCGCCCCCTCGAAGCGCTTGGGGAGATTGCGTCTCGAGTTCATGATCTGAGTGCGGATGATCCCTGGACACAGCACCGATACGCCAATCCCTCGGGGCGCGAGTTCACGCCGCAGGCCCTCGGACAGCGCGACAACGCCATACTTGGAGACGTTGTATGCATTGCTCTCCCCTGAAATGAGGCCAGCGATCGAGGCCGTGGAGACGATGTGTCCACCCTCACCATGCTGCTCGATCAACGGCCCGAAAATCTCGATCCCCCAAATGGTCGCCATCAGGTTGACGCCCATGGTCCAGTTCCACGACGCCTCGGTCCAGGCGCCATAAGGCCCACCGCCGCCGACGCCCGCGTTGTTGACGAGGATATGCACCTTGCCATAGCGGGCAGTCGTGGCTTCGGCGGCCGCCACGAGTTCGGCTTTGAGTGAAACGTCCGCTTTCACGCCGTCGACATCGACGTTGGTGAGCCTCAGTTGCTCGAGCGCCGCGGACAGAGCCGCTTCTTCAATGTCGCAAAGCATGACTTTCGCCCCCGCCTGGGCGAAGGCGGTCGCGATCCCCAGTCCAATGCCTGACGCTGCACCGGTCACGAACACAGTCTTTCCAGCGAGTTCCTTCACGCGCATTCTCCCTGTGCAAGCGGACATCCTCGCCCCAAAACGCCAAGTGTCCCCGGACGCCATATGACCGCGTTTTCGAGCGATTGGGAAGCGTGCCGGATGTCCGTTCGGGCCCATCAGCCGAAGTGGCGACACCTTTTATTGAGGTCCGCTTGGTGGGTCGCATTTTGACCCATAGCTGTCATCGTTGATGGCGTGTAAAATGGCCATTCAATCGTTTTCCGCGAGACTTGGCGAGGCAAGCACGCGATGAGCACTGAGGTTTGGACCGAGCGTGAACGAAAGCTCTTGATCGCGCTCGTCAAGATGGTCGATCAGTATTTGGACGAGTACGGCGACGAGGTGGACAGCCGCGCAATGTCCGCTGGTGAACATGCAATAGAATCACTCGCGACGTTTGGTTTGATGGAAAACATCAATACTCGTTTCGGAAGATGGACAGAGGCAGGAAACCAGTTTCGCGAAGAGTTCAACAGGATGAGAGGACTTGCGTCGGCCGAAAATCTCGGTGGCATCAAATTGGTCGGGCGGCCAAAATCGGAAAGCTGATCGATCTTCCGCTTGTGACCCAAGCCGACGGAGGGCGGGAACGCGCTGAAGTCGGCTTCTGACCCGAAGCGCTCATCACCCTTCCGGCACGCCAGCGAGGCGCCAGCCTTCACACAAGCGCTGCAGCCCGGCAAGGTAAATTGGATTGTCGCTTTGTTGAGCTGCGAGCAAGCGACGAATGGTGAAACCTGAGTTGAGCGCAAGTCCCGTTCTCGCAGCAGTTCGCGCCTCATCGAGCGCGCCGGTCAAGGCCAAGGCAGCGGCGAGCGATATATGAGCGAGATGAAAGTTACGGTTCGCCTCGGTGCTTCGTCGCAGCCAACTGACGCCTTCGACGTCTGAACCAAGCAGCAGCTTGGCCACGCCCGCAAAACACGCCCACTGGTAGGCGAAAACGTCGCGAGGAGAGAGCCGTAAAGCTTCGAGTATATGGCCTTCGGTCTCGGCAGCGCGACCTATGTAGGATTTTGCGAAACCAAGGGCAGCATGAGCGTGGACCAAATTCGGAGCCAGCGCCAACGCAAATTCGAACTCACGGATGCCTTGGGCGGCCCGGTTCGTAAAGGTCTGGACCCAACCCCGAGCCATGTGGGCTGAGGCACTGTTCGGCCTAATCGACAATACCTTGTTCACCATCGCCTCGGCCGCCGCAAGCCGCGCGGGCCCATCATCCGTCGTAAAGCTACCTCCAACTACCGTATCAACATTTGCCAGACCAATCATTGCTTCGACGTTGCCGGGATCGAACTCCAGCGAGCGTTCGAAGAAGCCCCGCGCTTGCGTCACGCATTCAAGGCTAATCCCCTTCATCAACCAGGCCCGGCCCTGGAAGCACAAGTCCATCGCATCGGGATGCAGCGTACGCTCGGCTCGTCGCGCCTCAGCCTCGATGAGCTGGGCACCTAATGTACCGGCGAGCCTCGACACGATTTCGTCCTGCATATCGAACAGGTCGCCGACAGGCTTCTCGAAGCGCTCGGCCCAAAGATGCTGGCCGCTCTGGGCATCGATCAACTGCACGTTCATCCGAAGCCGATTGCCGCTGCGTTGCACCGAGCCTTCGAGCACGTAGCGAACGTTTAATTCGCGGCCGACCTGCCGTACATCGTAAGCGGAGCTTTTCTCCCATTTGATTGACTGGTTTCGCTTCGGCTTTCGCTCTGCGATCCTTGGCTTGTCAGAGAGCCGAGAGGAGACTGAAGGCGATGGAACAA
>NZ_JASAUS010000367.1:0-2977 GCF_029953005.1 Bradyrhizobium sp. Mp27
TAAACGTCCTGCCTGACCGGCTACTGCTGTTCAGCGGCGCTGACGGCGATCATCAGGTGGGGGAGTTTCAAGTGACCATACCCGGGGGATTTTGACCGACCCACGGGGCGGTATTTTTCTCGCGGGAATTTTTCCTCACGTACTCCCGTTTGGCAGCGACGAGTCGACGCAAGGAGCGGAGTACGAAGGATTCACAGCGAGGTTCAATAGTTTGAAAGTTCAATTTGGATCGAGCGTGAGTATTCCGCGTGCGAGCGCGATTCTGCGGCGAAATGACGGGATCGTTCCGTTTACGTGCGATCCGGGCCAAAGAGCCATATGGAGGTACGGAGCTTCTACGCAGTCCCCGCGAGATCCTACTGGACGCTGTGCATGACGGTTTACACCTTCTGCCATAGCTGTTGTGTCACGTCCTTGCGCTCGCATGGAGCGGCCTTGGCAGCCTGCGCCGAGCCACACTTGATGGCGATCCAGCGATCTTGGATGCTGGGCGAGCAAGAATCAGTTCGACACCTTTCGGCGAGCGGCCGTGTGACTCAGCATGTCGCCTCGATTTGCTGGGAGTACGTCGAGCCAGGTCCAATTAAGTTGCGCGCATTTATCTTGGAAGCGATTCCTGGGCTTTCAGCATCTCAGTTACTTAACGCCGCTTCGCCGCGGGACGTCTCACCGAGCGATCGTGGCGGCGGTGAGCGTGCGGCTTTACGG
This sequence comes from Bradyrhizobium sp. Mp27, assembly GCF_029953005.1. Classification (NCBI taxonomy): domain Bacteria; kingdom Pseudomonadati; phylum Pseudomonadota; class Alphaproteobacteria; order Hyphomicrobiales; family Nitrobacteraceae; genus Bradyrhizobium; species Bradyrhizobium sp. Mp27. The sequence continues at coordinate 709 of NZ_JASAUS010000367.1, forward strand.
CGGTTCCAACGCGTGGGCGGCGAGCAGGATTTGCCGGCATCCCAGCGCTCGGTGCGCACAACTACCTCGCCGATGAGGCACTCTGGTTGGACGACAGTCGCACTTCGTACTTGTTCTGCTCTCTCCTCTGCAGGCCGGCTCGTTGATGCGAGCTCGCGTCCGACATGGTCTACGGGCGCGGTCGAGCACGCCAGCGGTTGACCAGAGCGGATCATCAAGTGATCACTCTTTGTCGCTTGCTAAGTATGAGCTCCGCTTCCTTTTCGGCTACGCCCATGGCTGCCTTCATGGCGATCAACCAGGAAAGGCGGAACGAAGCATGACCCGAACACGCGGCGGGGCTTCGTAGCTCAGGATGGCGCATGCTCGTGACAGAGTTGCCTCGCGATGCGAAGGTGCGGGCGTACGCCGAAGGTGTTCGCCGACGAGCGGGGGCCAAAAGGAAGCAAGTTTGCCAGACGGCACCATCGCCACAAGCATTCAGCATCTTAGGAGATGCTGAGGATCTGCTCAAGCCGCGCGACCTCCCCTCGCAACATCTCGATAGACACGTCTCGGTTCTCCGAAATGTTCAAAGCAGTGTGGACCGGCTCTCCAGCGTGAGATGAGCCGGGCAATCCTCCCGCATTGGTACTTCGCATATCCCACCAGGTGCGGAATATACGGCGATAGAGTTCAGTTACCTCCCGTCCCCTGTCCAGAACTCCGGCTTTCTGGGCATGCAGCAGTTCCTGCTCATATCCGAGTTCCAGCAAAAGCTCGGCACCGACCAGATCGGTCACGGTTTGCATCTCCTCGAACGTTCATGTGGAAGATCCTTGGTAGGGCTACGAGCAAAACAATGTGTTCAATGCCGATTATGAATCACGACCGGACATAACCTTTGAGACCAACACTTTCTAACAAAGCCCATCAATGAGGATGCTGGAGGCCCACCGCCACATTGAAACGCCATCCAAAAACCCCCCTCAGCGCGGATCGGCAAAGCCAATTTGCTACAGAACCTTCTATGGCACTGAGGGCGGCCTGCGAGCCGCCCTACCGTGCAAGTACCAGCGCGGCCCAAGCTATCGCTGATGTCCGAGTCCGATTCCAAGATTCAAGGCCTTCTGGCGAAGCGCACCGACACTGCGTTTGGTCATCTTTGCTATTTTTATCACGGGGGTCCTGGCCTTCGAGTGGACTTTGAGCTCCTTGATATCTGCCTTCGTCCATTCGCGCCGCTTAACGCGTTTCTTGGTTGCTTTCTTCACGATGAATGCTCCTTCTTAGGGGAGCGGCTTGTAACATAGCTTTTTCGGCGCGACGACCGTAAAAAATTAGACAAATATTATACGGAATCGCGCCAGGTATAATCTTGGGCATGTCTTCCGAAGCGAGGTGTCTGCACTGTTGCAGCTGCGCAATTGTAAACTTCATACGCACGTCGCGTTCTGATAGCGTTCCAATCGACGCCTTTATATGCGGAGCTAAACAACCAACACGCTCTCGAATAAGCGAGCCAAATCGCAATAGAGATGAACGGATCCCACTAAGGAGGTGCGGACAGAGAACGGAAGGATGTTGTGTTTCAGCCTCCGCGATATTGCTAAGAGAGAGGTGGCTGACGAGAATGATCACAAGGCCCGCTCAGCTTTGATCACGCGCTCTTTGTCAAGTTCGCTTCTTGACGTATTCAACTCGCGCAAAGAGCGCCGCCGCTTGATGGCCTCGACTGAAGTGGTAGGTTATTGGTGAAGTTCACGCGCGCCGACCTCACATCCAAAATGCTGATATGTCGAGCTCGTTCTCCGCGTGCAGCCCACTGCCAGTGATGCCCTCAATTCCAGTGCAAGATCATCATGCCAACTTTTCGGGATAAGAAATTTGCTGAAAATCCAGCACGACTGGCGTCCACCGCCGATCAGGACACCACAGGCGGTAGAACGCTTAAAGACGGGCAGAGACCCTCGTCGGCTACCTTCGCCAACCAACACATGGGTTCTTGGCCCTGTTCCCGCATCTGACCCGGATGCCTTCCGGGAAATCAGTTTAGCCGACCGTCTCGACGACACTGATGTGCACGAAGAGGCCAAATCCTTCGTCCCTCAGGTCAATATCTTCGGTCGCGTTTAACGACTCCACAACACTGATTACAACATTACAACGACACTGTTTCTAGAGAGCTGGCCCCGCAAATTCGGACAGTAGCTTGAGTGGATTTTCTGCCTGACAGCGGCGAGGATTCTTGCTGCGAATCAGGAGCGAAGATGACGAAGAAGAGCCGCCG
>NZ_JASAUS010000368.1:0-2960 GCF_029953005.1 Bradyrhizobium sp. Mp27
TGCCGAAAGTCATCGCCGGTGTAAAGTTCATCGACGGAATCGAAGTCATTCCGAACACTGAAAGCCACGCCGCCTGATCAGGCCGCGTCACCCAAAATCAGCCATAGCTCACAAAGACGTCATGGCAAGTCTTCAATGAGGGTAAGGGCGTTTGTCGCGACTACGCGCATCTGGCCATCACCTTCTGCCGTTGCATGAACATTCCGGCAAGATACTGCACGGGCTATCTGGGCGACATCGGTATGCCTCCGCCATATGCCCCAGGCGATTTCGCCGGATGGTTCGAAGCTTATATTGGCGGGCGTTGGTACACGTTCGATCCGCGCAACAACGTCCCGCGTATCGGACGCATATTGATTGCGCAAGTACGTGACGCTGCTGACGTCCCGATTACCCATACGTTCGGGCCCAATACCTTGGTCAGCTTCAAGGTGTGGACCGATGAGCTCAAGGCTTAGCAATCGCGAGCAGGCGCCGCTTGCTGAGCGAGATCTTTGTATCGGCCTTGGTCAATGTTGTGGCTGCATAGGCTGCTTCAGGCGTCTATGGGCTTTTGATCTGCATCAAGCGTTCTTTTCAGGTCTGAAGCAGAATTCAAACGCCCAAGCGGGGACATCGGATGCGGCGTCGTGTCAAGCAGACGAAAGCTCTGGAACAGCGCCTGGCGGAAGAGGCCGTGCGATTGCGTCAGCAAGCAAAATTGCTTCCTGTAGGCCCTGGGCGCGAGAGACTGATACGCAAGGCCCGGCAGGCTGAAATTGGCTTGCAGATCAGTAGTTGGCTGCGCTCACCGGGTCTTCAGCCGCCGGAGTAGTTCTCCGCCACCACGAACGGTGGCTGCTGGAATACCAAACTTGGTATCGTTGGTATTGGAGTAAGCTATGAGCAATGCGTTCACGCCTCCAGGACAAGAGCCCGTTCGACCGGAGCCATTTCGACAGCCCGAGGATTGCCCCCGCGCATTTTGCGTTGCGATCGAGGCGGGGCAAAAGGAAGTCGAAAGGCTGAAGCACACGGAAGCCCAATTGCGAGACGCTCTCGCGCGTGAACAAGTGCTGCTCGATCAGAAAGACGAATTAATTCGGCACAAAGATCTGATGAACCGCGAGTCTGACCATAGACTGATGAACGGCCTTCAGATGGTTGCAAGCTTGCTTTCACTGCAAAGCCGGGAAGTGCCGAACGCCAAGGCAGCAGATCAACTGAAGATCGCTGCAAATCGGGTCGCCACCATAGGGAGCGTGCATAAACGTCTTCACGCTCTTGATCACGTCGGAAGTGTCGAGCTCAAGCATTATCTTGAGAACCTCTGCCACGACCTAAGGGGGATTCTTCCGGGCGAACATCGCGATCTTGCAGTTGAGGGTATTGCGGTGGAAGTGCCGACCACGATCGGAGTACCGCTGGGATACATTGTCAGTGAGCTTGTTATGAACTCCGCCAAACATGCCGACGGCACAATCACAATAAGAGTGGGCATGAGCGCGGAAGGCTACGAACTCTCGGTCTCTGACGACGGCCCCGGCTTTCCAAAGGGATTTGATCCAACGAGGTCGAAAGGTCTCGGGATGAAGATCGTTTCATCTTTGGTCAATCAAATCGGCGGCCAGGCAATCTTCGGCGCAAATCCTTCCGGGCGAGGCGCGCGTTTCACGGTTCGGTTCACGCTCAACAGGCTATCCGAATCCGTTGCAGAGAGCGCTGCTCCGAAGAGCGTATTATCTGACCTGGATGATCAGCGAATGCCTGCATCTCTAAGCACGCGGCCGATGTGTCCGGTGTGTAAGCACCGGATGGCATTGGCACGCGTCTCGCCTGGCAAGCGTGGTTTCGAGGAGCGTACATTTGAATGCTCGACCTGCGAACGCACGGAAGTTGTGTCTTTCGCCGTGGATCCAATGAAAACAGATGCTGTCGGGTGGCTGGCAGGCGAGTTGAGGCCGCCGCAATAATTCGGTGACGGCTTTGCGTGACAGAACGCGGCTGCTTCTTCACTTTTCGTCGTTACGAAAGGCCTCGGACCGGCCGTCGTTGCCGAATCTCTGGACTGCCTCCGATGCCGGCAGACGAGGACAGCTTACTGGAGGCAAATCCACGCCCGTAGACGCTTCGATGCCGCGCTTCGCCTCTCTTGCCTCGGCACGACGGTGTTGAAAGACTAGAAACCGATCGCACGTTTTCGATTTGAATCGACAGCTGTCGTACTGAAAGCGCCATGGAAGCGTACAGGATGAATGAATCAACGAGGATGGAAGCGTACGAAGCGACGCTCACCGTTTCCCTGGAGAAGGTTCGCTTCATCGTTCATCGTGACCGATCTTTGCTTGCAGCCACTATGAGTTGCGGGTGTTGATGTGGAATCAAGAGCTTAGCGGTGCCGCCGTGAAGGCTCAACCGGGGCGGTCCGCCGCAAAGCCTCGGGCGCCCGTTGAAACGCTTGATCAGCCTGTCCAAGTAGTTTTCGCTTGCTCTTGCGATAATGGGGAGGCAGACGTTGTGCCGTCTTCCGCAGGCGGTCGAGGTCTCGGAGGTCGCCTAACGCGCGATGCGCTCGTGTGGCGATTTCACCGAATGCCAAATCATGCGGAGGAATGCTGACTTGCAGAGACTGCAGTGCCGCCAACATATAGCGGTAGCGTTTGCACCGGATTCGCAGCCGATGTAGTTGTTTGCGCCGGAGAGTTCGAAGACGTTGGCCTTTTTGCCAAATTTCGGTCCTCCAATCACCTAAAATCGCTTGGCTGTAGACATCGATGGGCTCGGACCGGAGCTGCTGATCATGCTTCAGCCAGGGACCCTTCGCCAGCCAACGATTGAGCGTCGCTATCAATTGATCGTATCGAGCAGAGGTCAGAGCTGGCCCCGGTTGTTTGGACAGCGCCCCGCTGGATTTAAGTGGATTCCTGCCGGGTTATGCTGAACGCGGGGCTTTACGGTTTTGTCGTTGCGTCGGGAGGGCG
>NZ_JASAUS010000369.1:0-2948 GCF_029953005.1 Bradyrhizobium sp. Mp27
TCACTTTTGATGCAGTTTGGGGGATGCGTGGCGCTTTGATTGGAGGAGAATCAACGCCATGCAGCAAGCACTCCACCGCTCCAGTCTGGTGCCGCGTGGGTTTGTTGTAGAGAGTGCGTACTACGAAGGTGATAAGGCCGTGATTGAGATCCGGGCGTCCGGAAGCGTCGGTCTGTGTCCCTTGTGCGGAACAGTTTCTCGGCGTGTCCATAGCCGGTATCGGCGACGCGTGACTGACCTCCCGCTTTCGGGGCGGATCGTACAGCTCCTGGTGGTCGCCCGCCGCTTCCGCTGCGACGCCGTCCTGTGCGGGCGCCAAATCTTTACTGAGCGCTTCGACGAAGGGGTGCCGGCTCCATCAGCGCGACGCACGGCGAGGCTGGACTCCATTGTCCATCACCTCGGTCTGGCTCTTGGCGGACGACCGGCGGCAGGCTTCGCAAAACGGCTGATGCTGCCGGTGAGCAAGGATACGCTCCTTCGCGTGGTTCGACGCCGTAGCCGTCCGCCGGCTGACCCGCTCAGGATTATCGGCATTGATGATTGGGCCTGGCGGCGCAATCACCGATACGCCAGCATCATCTGCAACCTGGAAAGGCGCCGGGTGGTCACCCTGCTGCCGGACCGTGAGCCCTCGACCGCCCAAGCCTGGCTCGCCGCCCATCCCACGATCGCGATCGTCGCCCGCGACCGCGGCGGAGGATATGGCGAAGCCGCAGCAAAGGCCCTGCCGCACGCGGTACAGGTCGCAGATCGTTGGCATTTGATGGAGAACGCCAGCCGGGCCTACCTCGATGCCGTCCGAAAATCGATGCGCCAGATCCGCAGCGCAATCGGAGCAACTACGATCAATCCCGAGCTGCTAACAGCTGCGGAGCGTCTCCAATATGAGGGCTATCTCCGGCGCGAGGAGGCTAACGCGACCATCTTGAGCCTGTCGAAAGGTGGGACGCCGATCAAGCAGATAGTGCGCCAGACGGGCCACAGCAGGGGGCTGGTGCGACAGGTGATCCGCGGCGAACGCCATGATGTCTTCCGGACCCGGGAGAGCTCTCTCGATCAGCACCTGCCATGGCTCGACGACCAATGGGCAGCCGGTTGCCGAAACGGCGCTGAACTTTGGCGCCGCTTACGGGCGCGCGGTTTCCGAGGCTCCCTTCGTGTTGTCGGCGAGTGGACGACTCGTAGACGGCGGGCCGAAAAGACTGATGTCGAAACCCTTCATCGGATTCCATCGGCCAGAACGATCGCTCGTCTCATGACCGTCGGACGGGATACGCTATCGAAGGCAGAGACGGTGACCGTCGCTGCGGTAGAAGCTGGCGTGCCACCCCTGGTCGAGGCACGCGAGATCATCGCCGAATTCCACCTGATGATCCGACGCAAGACCGAGGCGGGCCTCGTCCCATGGATCGAGCGCGCTCGCGCCAGTCTTGTTGCATCGTTCGCCCGCGGCGTAACGAACGATGAAGCGGCGGTTCGGGCGGCGATCACCTCGCCCTGGTCCAACGGACAGACTGAGGGGCAGATCACGCGCCTCAAGCTCGTCAGACGCCAAATGTTCGGCCGTGGCAAAATCGATCTGCTTCAAGCCAGACTAATCGGCGCAGAATAAACCCAGCTGCACCAAAACTGCGTCAGAGCCAATTTTGCAGACGATGACGTAATTGCGGTCGGCGCCCGCGGCTCAAAAAGGTCCGCTATCTTCAAGCCTTCCCGCAATCTCACGAATCGGAGGGGGCCATGAAGCAATATGTTGGGCTGGATGTCTCGCAAAAAGAAACGTCGGTATGTGTGGTCGACGAAGTGGGTCAGATCTTGTTCGAAGGAAAGGCAAAGTCCGCCCCCGGGGCGCTCGCGGCATTGCTTCGCAAGCGGGCGCCACAAGCGGAGCGCATCGGATTTGAGACCGGGGCGATGGCGAGCTGGCTATGGCATGAACTTCGTAGGGTCGATCTCCTAGTGGTTTGCATCGACGCGCGGCATGCCCACGCGGCTTTGTCCGTACGCATGAACAAGAGCGATCAGAATGATGCTCGAGGTCTGGCCGAACTGGTGCGGGTTGGTTGGTATCGAGAAGTCAAGGTCAAGAGCGAGGAAAGTCAGAAGATCCGCGCGATACTCGTCGCGAGATCCCGGCTCGTGTCCATGCGCCGAGACATCGAGAACCAGGTCCGGAGCTTGATCAAAGAATACGGCTTGCTGTTCCCGCGCGCAATCGGCCAGCAGTTCCGCAACCTGGTCAGCGAGCTATTGGGCGATAATCATCCACTCCTTAGCGTGATCTCGCCGCTCCTGTTGATCCATGAGCATATCTGTCAGCAGCAGAACAAGTCCGACGACGAAGTTCGCCAGTTGGCGAAGGCGGACGAGACGACGCGCCGCCTAATGACCGTTCCCGGTGTCGGCGTGGTGACCGCCTTGACTTTCCGCCATACGATCGATGACCCATTGTCGGCGTTGACAGTCGGCGCCTACCTCGGCCTTACACCTCGGCGCAACCAATCTGGCGAAACTGACATCAACGGCAAGATATCTCGATGGGGCGACCGGCTTCTCCGAACCTACTTGTTTGAGGCCGCCACCGTACTTCTCTATCGGACAAAGAAGTGGTCTTCCCTCAAGGCCTGGGGCATGAAGCTCGCCAAGCGGATCGGTATGAGGAAGGCAAAGGTCGCTGTCGCCCGAAAGATCGCAGTCATCCTTCACTGCATCATGGCACATCCTTCGACTGGGGGCAGCCGCAGCCAGTCTGATATTTGCTCGCAAGTTCCTGGTCCGGTCTGCCGGACTGGCGATGTCCCGCTGGGACGGTGTTGAGGCGACCTCGTTCATTCGGCTGGTGGCGGCTCGACCGTACTCCGCTGCAAACGTTGAGGCGTCCGACCCGGACATCATCATGAGGCGCTGCGCGACCTCGGAAAGGACCGTGACCCCAGTGAAGACAT
>NZ_JASAUS010000370.1:0-2914 GCF_029953005.1 Bradyrhizobium sp. Mp27
GGCTCTTCTTCGTCATCTTCGCTCCTGATTCGCAGCAAGAATCCTCGCCGCTGTCAGGCAGAAAATCCACTCAAGCTACTGTCCGAATTTGCGGGGCCAGCTCTGAGGCACTGGTTGATTGGCTGTTCGCGGGCATTGCTTTTCCCGGCTTCGAACCCGAACAAAACGCCTTCCTCGACCTCTATTTCGAGCGCAACCCGATACACGCAGGCAAAGGTATGGCCGAGCGTCGCGCGAATTTCCTTAGGCTGCGCTCGCTCATCGGCGGGTTTATCGACTGGACGGCTGACAAGATATTGGCGAAGCGGCCGGCTATGGTCGGGTGCAGCTCGACCTTCACCCAGCATGTCCCCTCGCTCGCGTTGCTGCGCCGGCTGAGCGAGCGCTCACTTGATCTTGTCACCCTCATGGGTGGAGCGAACTGCGAGTCGGTAATGGGGCGCAGCACTCACGCGCGTTTCCCATGGGTCGACTATGTCGTGTCGGGCGAGGCCGACGCACTGATCGGCCCGCTGTGTTGGGACATCCTAAATCGCGGCAGAGACATCCCGCCTGCTGACCTGCCATTTGGCGTTTTCGGCCCGACGCATCGCGAGGCCGGCTATCCCGCGGCGTCGACGCGCGACTTAGTGCCCCGCGCCGTGATCGAGAACATGCGTGACCTGCCGCTGCCGGATTTCTCGGACTATTTTGCGGAGGTTGAGGCGTCGCTCTACGCCGACCGCATCCATGCTGGGCTGCCGATGGAGTTCTCTCGCGGCTGCTGGTGGGGCGAGCGCAGTCATTGCCTGTTTTGCGGGCTGAACGGCGGATCGATGACCTACCGCCAGAAGCCCGCGGGGCAGGCCGCAGCGGAGATGATTGAGATGTCGGCGCGCTACGGCTCGTCGCGCATCGAAGCTGTAGACAATATTATGGCCATTGACTACCTTGAAAAGGCGCTCCCTCACCTCACCGCGCTACCCGAGAAGCTCGCGATCTTCTTTGAGGTCAAAGCCAACCTGAAGCGCCACGAAGTGGAAAAGCTGGCTGCCGCCGGCGTCCGCTGGATTCAACCGGGTATTGAGAGCCTGGATACTCGTGTTTTGAAGCTGATGCGCAAAGGAACGACCTCAGCGCACAATGTTCAGCTGTTGAAGTGGTGCCGTCAGTACGGCGTGCGGGTCGGTTGGAGTTTATTGTGGGGCTTTCCCGGCGAGTGTGATGCATGGTATGCGGAAATGGCCTCTTGGTTGCCGTTGCTGCATCATCTGCAGCCGGGACCTGCGGTACGCTTGCGATACCAGCGCTACAGCCCCTATCATTACACAGCTGAGAAACATGGACTGAAGCTGCTCCCGGCCGCCCCCTATCGCTACGTGTATCCGCTGTCGGAGCGCGATCTCTCGGAACAGGTATACTACTTCGAAGACAGCGAAGACCACGATGTCGGCGGCCATTTCACACCGCGCGACGAAAACCGCCCGGGGCTAAATGCCGTCGCCAAGGGCATCGATGCCTGGCTGAAAGCCTGGAGGGGGCCGACTTTCTCTATGCTGTCGATGCAGGACAACGGCGACGAAATCATAGTCGAGGACACGCGAGCCATAGCAATCGAGCGCGAACACCGCGTCAGAGGCCTCGAGCGAGAAATTCTTCTGGCCGCGGACGAAGGCTCGCCTGAAACTCGCCTGTGCGATCGGCCGGGCGCGGCGAATGTAATGCAGGGCGAGATTGATGAGGCGATAGCTAACATGATCGCCCGCAAACTGATCGTACGGCTTGACGCGCGGCTGGTTGGGCTCGCGTTATGGCATCCATATACGCCAATCCTTCCCCTGACTGCGTTCCCTGGTGGCTATCTCGACCGACGCTCCACGCCAGTGGCCCTCCCGCGCGAATAAGGAAAACTGCGGTGTGCACTTCGCAGGGCCACACCCCTCGCCTGTCTCCTTTGCTTGGCGCTCGCGCCAGCCTTGTCATTTTTTTCGCCCGCGTCGTTGAGCACAATCAACGGCGTCGAGCCCAAAGCTCCAACATATATGGTTTGAGATATTTGGCCGAAGCGGCGGCGATAATCGCGCCAACCCTAGTGGAGCCGATGAAGTTTATGCGGCGTTCGTTCCGCATTAGATAGCTTAAATATGCGCTACGAACTGCATCGCTCGATTTTCGTAGACTACTTCATCGGGCGAAAAGGAGAAACCGCATCGAACTTCAACTGTTTGACACAGGTTGCAGCTGCCAAAGCGTCGTGTAGTTTATCGGTTCGATCATCGGCTGTAATCGATCCAACTGCTTCGCCGCGTCCAGATCGACACATAGACTTACATTCGTGAGCGACGATGTCGTCACGACTGCACCATCATAAAATGCAGGCAACCCGCGCATCGTTTCGATGCCGGGGCGAATCCCCTTATCGTCCTCGATCATCATTTGCCGCATTTCCAAATTTATCCGGCGGACATCGAAGAATAGAGCCCCTCACGATTCACTGCATCTCCCTTAAGCTGTAAAACGATATGATGAACCGGTCCACGATTGCTATGCCGACGCGTAGGGTCAGGGCCTCGCTCGGCCGCGAAGCTTCTCGTCGGGCTGGTCAACGCTGGATTTGGAGTGCCTGTCAGGTTCCATGGCTCGATTGTTCTGATCCTCACCAGTTGTCCGTGAACAAGCCTCCAAGCACTTGATTGAGAGTCTGTTTTCCGGTTGCGGCGGCATTTGAGATTGCAGGGGATTGGGGCTTCACAGCAAAAACCTGCAATTTCGATTTTGGATTTCCCTGCCGCTGCGAACCGTGATTCTGTGCTGCATCGGAGGGACCGATGCGACCAAAGAAGCACAGGACGACAGGCTCGAACGATCTGTTCCGGTCCCGGCTGGACCAGATCATCAACATGCGACACGAGCTGGTTCTGCTCGCCGGCAGGGT
>NZ_JASAUS010000371.1:0-2903 GCF_029953005.1 Bradyrhizobium sp. Mp27
TGAAGCTCTTGCCCGGGAAACAAACTCAAACTAACAGTCCCTTGTCCTGCCTCGCGGGTGGAGGAATTTGACTGACCACACCCGGAGGAATTTGAAGTGACCCGCGGGGTTGTAAACGAGGCCTGCCCTGACCACGCCAAGCGCGCCGCCTGTCATCGTCTGGTTCCGCGATGACCTCCGCCTGTCCGACCATCCCGCCCTCCATGCCGCCGCGAAGACAGGCGCGCCGGTGATCTGCCTCTATGTGATGGATGAGATGGCCGGACGGCCGCCGGGCGGCGCGACGCGCTGGTGGCTGGCGCAGTCGCTGCGGGCGCTCGGCGCCGAGATCGCCACGCGCGGCGGGTCGCTGATCCTGCGCAAGGGGCCGGCGGCCAAGGTGATACCCGAAGTGGCGCGCGAGAGCGGAGCCGCAGTGGTCTACTGGAACGGGGTCGCGCAGGCGCCACACCAAGCCGTCGAGAAACAGCTCGAGGCGGCGCTGGCAAAGCTCGGCGTGGACTCGCAGAGCTTCCCTGGCGACTTGCTGGTGCCACCCTCGGCGATCCGCAACAAGGAGGGCCGCGGCCTTCGCGTCTTCACGCCGTTCTGGCGGCGGGTGCTGTCGCTGGGCGATCCGCCCAAGCCTCTGCCCGCACCGCGGGAGCTACGCCCCGCGCCGCAGCTCGCCAGCGACGCGCTGGAGAGCTGGACGCTCGAGCCGACAAAGCCCGACTGGGCCGGCGGCCTGCGCCAGACCTGGACGCCGGGAGAAGCCTCGGCCCGCGAGCACCTCCGCGACTTCCTCAAGCACACCGCACGCGTCTATGTCGGCGATCGCGACCGCCCGGATCGCGAGGGGACTTCAAGCCTGTCGCCTCACTTGAGGTTCGGCGAGCTCAGCCCGCGCCAAGTCTGGCACGCCGCGCGCTTTGCCGCAGCGGAGAATCCCGCGATCGGGCCCGGCGTCGAAAAATTCCTGAGCGAGCTCGGCTGGCGCGAATTCTGCCGGCACCTCCTCCACGATCACCCGAGCCTTGCCACCGAAAACCTGCAAACGAATTTCGATGGCTTTCCCTGGAAGGGAGACAAGAAGGCGCTCGCCGCCTGGCAGCGCGGACGCACCGGCTATCCCATCGTCGACGCCGGCCTGCGCGAGCTCTGGCACACCGGCGTGATGCACAACCGGGTGCGGATGGTGGTGGCGTCGTTCCTGGTCAAGCATCTCCTGATCGACTGGCGCGACGGCGAGAGCTGGTTCTGGGACACGCTGGTCGATGCCGATGCCGGCAGCAATCCCGCCAACTGGCAATGGGTCGCCGGCTGCGGCGCCGACGCCGCACCCTATTTCCGCGTGTTCAATCCAACTCTCCAGGGCGAGAAGTTCGACCCTGATGGAGCCTATGTCCGGCGCTGGGTGCCCGAGCTGAAAGACGTGCCGGCCAAGCTGATCCACCAGCCCTGGCAGGCATCACCGATCGAGCTTGCGAGCGCGGGCGTCACGCTCGGCAAGATCTATCCGCAGCCGATCGTCGATCACGCGAAGGGGCGCGAGCGCGCGCTCGCCGCCTACGCGAAGATCCGCAAAGGTTGAGCGCTGCTTTGACACGATTTTGAAACCGGCTATCGTCATCGCTCCATACAAACCGTGGGGGACGATATGGACGACGAGAAGCCGATCACCGAACAGGCGCTGGACACGATCACCACCGCCGTGGAAGCAACCAGCGAAGCCGCAGTCACCGCCGTCAAGAAGGTCAGGAAAGCCGCCAAGAAGGTCGCGAAGAAAGTAGCGCCGAAGAAGGCTTCCAAGAAGAAAGCCAAGAAGGCGACCAAGAAGGCATCCAAGAAAGCTTCGAAGAAGGCTGCAAAGAAGTCGTCGAAGAAAGCGGCCAAGAAGACTGCAAAGAAGGCCACCAAGAAGTCTGCGAAGAAGGCTGCCAAGTCGAAAAAGAAGGCCAAGCGCTGATCGCAGCGCTCGAGCAGGTCTCCGGGGTGTGGGCGCGCCCGGAGACTTCTCCTACCCCTACCCTCGCCGCTTGGCTGCGCGCCGGCCCGGGTGATGCTCGCCTTGCGGATCACGAAATTCGCTGCGATGGCCGCGCCGGTCCTCCTTGGCGAAGCGCTTCCGCTTCTCGGGTGAGCCAAACTGCTTGATCACCCTCCTGCCGTTGACCTTCTTGATGACGTAGCCGCCTTCCGTCATCGAGAACGGCGCCTTGAGCGACCCCATATGGTCGAATTTGGTGCCGCGGGGATGCTCGAACGGTTCGAACCAGGACGGATAGACGAAGTTCGACATCGGAAAGCCGTTGACGAGAAAAGACTCCTCTTCCACGGCGTCGCAGACCTCGTAGGCATATTGGGTGTGCCGGGTCCTGTCGGCCCATAGATTGGCCATGGGATCGAGCACCATCTCGAACAGTTCGTGCGAGGCCGCCAGGCTGACAGGATCGTCCTCGCCGAGTGCCTTCAGAAAGATCTTTGAGATCGGCTGGCCGCGGTGCGTCAGCTCGTGCCGCCCGAGGAAGTTCTTGTGGGTGGCGTCGTCAAAATAGAGCAGCTGCCAGTCCGTCGGCTTCGGGTTGCGGGTGACGTCGAGATCGATGGGATAGCCCCAGACCGGCAGGAAATGCTCGTCGTAGCATTTCTGGAGCGCCGCCGTGAGCCTCCCCATCATCCGCTCGCTCATCATCTCCTCCGCGTAGTTGATGCAAGCAATCCGGACCGGCCTCAAGGACCTGCCGAGTAGTGCACGCCGTGCTTTCTTCTTCATGGAAATCACCTTGCCAAAGGGAAGCTGAAATCAGTCCAGCCTAGCCCGTCCTATTCGTGAGAGTGCGGCTTTTGGGCCCGATTGATGCGGCCGCACATCTTGTCTGACGAGGCGCACAGGATTGCCTTCGGCTTTTCGCCGCCTGACG
>NZ_JASAUS010000372.1:0-2892 GCF_029953005.1 Bradyrhizobium sp. Mp27
GCCACGGATCTCCTTCTCGATCGCATAGAGTGCGGCGATGCGCGCGAGAACGGCTTCGGCGATGGGTGAGCCGGCTTTCGGAGTCGCTGCGATGATCTTGCGCCTTGAGTGGGACCAACATGCGGCCAGCCGCAGCGGCACGCCGCCTTTGCGCTTGGGCCGTGCGAGCCGATGATAGCCCTGGTATCCGTCGACCTGAAGGATGCCGTCGAAGCCCTCGAGGATGCGCTCAGCAGCTTCCAGTTCAGCCCTTCAAACGAGGGGATTGAGGAATGTCCCTGATAGTGAGTCTGACGAATCATTTCCGGAGGTGGTCGAGGTTCGGGACCCCCACCATCCTTTGTGGGGGCGCTCATATCGAGTGATTAGGAAGATCGGTCAGCGAGGCCGAGGCATTCCCGCTTCGTATGAAGTTGAGTATCGCGCAGGAAGCAGTCTTCTGATTCAAGCAACCGCAATCGAATATTATGAGCAAGAGGCAAATCAGATTAAGCTGAGTATGGAGGCTCTACTCGAGCTTTTATCGACAGCGGATTGTCCCGACGCACATGAGCATGGATCCAGCCGATCTTTGGTCGACGCTGACGCCCGCGCTCCGACGCCAGATCGTCGAAGACGTCGCCGCAATTTTGGCGGAGATCCCTCATGAAGTCCGAGCTGGTCACACCAAGCCACTTGGCGCGCAAAGCCGTAGTCTACATCCGGCAGTCGACGCCCCATCAGGTCGTAAGCAATCAGGAGAGCCTGCGCCTTCAATACGCGCTTCGCCAGCGCGCCCGCGAACTCGGATGGCGTGAGGCGGCCATCGACGTGATTGATGCCGATCTCGGGTTGAGCGGCGCGTCTATAGCACAGCGTAACGGCTTCAAGGAACTCGTTGGCCGTGTTGGCCTGAGTGAAGTGGGACTCATCCTGTCGATCGACGTGACCCGCTTGGCGCGTAATTGTACCGACTGGTATCCGCTCCTGGATATCTGTGGTCTACGTGGCTGCCTGATCGCCGACCGCGATGGTGTCTATGATCCGGGCACTCCCAACGGACGGTTGCTTCTCGGGCTGAAGGGTTCGATCTCCGAGCTTGAGCTACATACGATCCGCAGCCGGCTGACCGCCGGCCTGCTGGCCAAAGCCGAACGCGGCGAACTTGCGGTTATGCTGCCAATCGGGCTGATGCGGGACCCGAGCGGTGTGGTCGTTAAGGATCCCGACATGGCCGTGCAAGGGCGGCTCGGTCTCGTCTTCCAGTTATTCCTGCAGCTGCGCAGCGTTGCCAAGGTCATGCGAGCGTTGAACGAGCGTGACCTGGAACTGCCGCGTCGTGATCGATATGGCGATTTGTGCTGGACGCGCGCGACGCTGGCTGCCGTCGCGGCGATCTTGAAGAACCCCGCATACGCGGGCGCCTTTGTCTATGGACGAACCCGCTTCCGGCCGCCGAAGCGGGAGGGGGCCCTGCCACAAAAGGCTCCGCGGCCGATGGAGGAGTGGCGGATCGTCGTTAAAGATCGATATCCAGCCTATATCGACTGGCCAATTTATGAAAAAATCCGATCCGTCATCAGAGATAACCGAGCCGAATACATGCGCATCAAAACCCGCGGCGCGCCTCGCAATGGCGAGCTCCTGCTCCACGGCATTGCCTGGTGCGCACGATGTGGCCATAAGATGTACGTCCGCTACAAGGGCGGCGGCGAATATGTATGCAATCACCTGCGTACCCAGGAAGGTCAGCCAACCTGCCAACACATCCGCGCCGCCCATATCGATGCAGCCGTTGGCGACGCATTCCTAACCGCACTAGCGCCGGCCGAACTCGATGCCTTGTCGCGCTCCCGCCGGGTGCAGCAGCAGACGAACAATGCGCTACGCTCCAGTGCAGAACGAGAGCTCGAGCGCAAGCGATACACGGCGGCGCTCGCCGAACGGCAGTTCAACCGAGCTGATCCAGATAATCGGTTGGTCGCCTCGGAACTCGAGCGTCGATGGGAAGCGGCGCTAAACGACGTGCGCGCCGCCGAAGAGGCGCTTGCCCGACAGACGCCGCCCAAAGCCATCACACAAGTGGCCATAAGCAAGGAGCTCAACGACAAGGTCATCAGCCTCACCGGCCGCCTCCCGCAGATATGGGGTGACGAGACCATCTCGGATGCGCATCGCAAGGCGTTGTTGCGATGTCTCATCGAAAAGGTCGTTCTCGACCGCGGTGAGCGCGACTTGGCCCTGGCTAGGATCGTCTGGCGGGGAGGCGCCGTGACGGAGCTCGAAGTGAAGATGAGCGTCAACTCCGTCACCAGATTGACGCGAGGCACAGAGATGCGGGAACGCCTTCTGACGCTCGCTCGCGACGGCGTCCCAGACGACAAGATCGCCACAATCCTTACTCGGGAAGGTCACCGCTCTCCCCGTTGCGCCGATAAGGTGCTGCCTATCACCGTTGGGCGGCTCCGTCGTGCCGCCGCCATCAAGGTAACTGCCCAGCGCAGCCGATGGGAGCATGACGACTCATACCTCAGCCCGCCCGAACTGGCCCGAAGGCTCGAGATTCCAGTAAACTGGCTCTATGTTCAGATCCGAACCAAGCGTTTGCTAATTGATCGCCAGCCCAGCGGCGCCTATCTCTTCCCGAATACACCATCCGTTCTTCACGCCATCGGAGACCTTCGAAACCACGTCATCGCGCAACTTGATCTAAGAATCTGTCAGCCTAACAAGGAGGGGCATCAACATGGGTGATCGAACAGCGCTTCGAACTGCACGCGCGTCAGATGCATGACGCCGTCGCTGATCTGCGGCCACTCGAAACGACCATCGCGGCCAAGGCGCTTGTAGACCAAAACGAGGCCCGTGCCGTCCCATAGCAAAATCTTCAGCCGGTCGGCGCGCTTCGAACGA
>NZ_JASAUS010000373.1:0-2830 GCF_029953005.1 Bradyrhizobium sp. Mp27
GCTCGTCGCCCAGCCATTGCTCGTCGTCGAGCACCAGCCCGCGGGACGAGGCTGTCGGATTCAACGCCACGATCTGAGCATCGGCGGATGTGCTCGGAAACACCGGCACAGAAACAGCATCGTCGCGCAATGGGGACAGTGTGGGCGCAGTCAGATCAATGAATGGATCAAGAGCACCATAGTTGTCTGAGCGAGCCCTGGCAGAGGGCGCTGGCGCAAAGTGAGCATCGTCGCGCAAGTCGGACGGCGTGAACGTAGTCAGATCAACCAATGATTCAAGACCGCCGTAGATGTCTGACGGAGCCTTGCCGGTTGATGGTGAGGCCGGTTCTTGCATCTGCCGCCGCGACAACTCCTCGCACGCCAAAGCTTCATCGTCCGAGGAGGCTGGCACCGGAGAAAGCCCCTGCGGCGAACCGGGCTGTCGATCGCCCTGGTGATGACCCGGTACTGTCCCGGCAAACAGCGGCCGAAAGTCAGGCGTCGGGACGAGGTCGTCACGCAACTCGAACGGATTCGGATGAACCATTGCCTCAATCCGGCCCTCCTGCCGGCTCGGCAGGAGATTGCGCCCGGTCATCTCGTCCAAGGCGCCTTGGTGATTGTGCGGCCAGTTAAGGGGATGGACGGCCTCTCTGGAATCCGGTGCCTGGGGATGGCTCGCGCTTGTCTCGCGAGACGGCGGTGAGGCGGCCTCGTCCGCGCCCCCCCAAAGCAGATCCTGATCGTAATTTTCCGCTGGAATGACCACTGGCGAACTGACAGCTTCCTGCGGAGCACTGTGCTGCGCGGCGGCGTCCCATGGCCGTGCGCCCACCTGGTGGATGGGGGCCTGCATCAGCACGCGGCCGCCTGAATTGCCGTTTCCGATCAGCATCCCCTGAATTGCGACCTCTTGCGGATTATCTAGAGTCCTGGGCCTCTTCGCTGGTCTCAGTTCCGCTGTGCCATGCTCATCGTTAATGAGAACCTCCTCGCTTGGCAGGAAGTTGCTCCACTCAAGCGCCCCCATCAGCTCGTGCGCGGCCTGTTGGAGGTCGCGGTGTCCGCTCAAGTCAGGAAAGGACTCTGCGGGCTCCGGCGCATGGTCGTCGCGCACGCTTGGCTCGAGAGCCGACAAGGGGCCGGATTGATGATCCCGCGGTCCCTGAGTCTCCTCCGGAAGCTCTTGTTCCGGTGGCAGAAGCTCTGGATCGTCAGCCATGATCGGCGGCTCGTCGGCCTCATCATCCAACAGCTGCCGAAGCTCCTCGGGATCGACGTCTACCATCGGCGACTGGGTAGCCTCACCTGCGCCCTGCTGAGAGCCGTCTGCGCCCGAAGCCCCCTCCACCGAGGGGCCTGAAGCCTTCGCCTGACGATACTCACGAAGCGCTTTCAGCCCGCCGTCCAAGACCATTTTCCACCCGACGTTGCGAAACAATCTGTCCGCGTTGACACGTAGGGCTACGTGATCGAGTGCAGAAAGCGAATCGCCGTCAAGCCCTAGCTCTCGGGAGAATTTGCGAAGCGCCCAATCGTAACTCTGGGCGGTAGTCGAACTCAACTTGTTGCTCTCAAGGGCGTGGCTTATGGCGCCCTTAATGAGCCCTTCGTCACCATCGGCAGGAGGAAGCGGTGGGCGCCCACCAATAGATGAAGCGCCCGGAGCGTTGGGGGCACGATGTTCTCTAAGCGCCCCCACCGCGGCCCGCATAAGTTTATCACCCTTGAAGATTTCTTTAGCATGGGCGAGCAAGAAAGCGTCGCTACTCCCGTCAAGCGATAGACCGCGCTCCCCGAGATCATTCGCCAACCTGTTAAGATTGCGCGTATAACCGTTAGCCACCGCGTCTTTCAGCTTCCGACTTGCAATAACGCCCTGAGCCACCTCCCTGATAAGCTCCCGGTCGCACCCAGACACATGGGGATAGACAGTGGATGCTTTTTGGCGCTTGCGCACGGGAGCTGGACGGGGAACGCGCCCCGTCGACCGCCAGGTCCGGAGATGGTCTAGTGCCAATATGAGATCACTGTTTCCGTTGTGCTGGAACACATCACCGCCATCGGTCAGCGAATTGTTGTCTAGCCGAGCAACAATGCCTGTCTTGTTATTTACGCAGAGCCAGCGGCCAAAGCTAAGAAGAGGACCTACAATCCTCTGGACGAAGGATTCGGCGAGCTTGCCCTCGATGAGGGCCTCCCTAAACCCCAAAACAACGAGAGCATCCTTGGAATAAAGAGGCTGTTTCCTTTTTGTGCCCGCTATTGAAACCAGAGTTAACTGAGCCGGCTGCGGGGCCGAGGCGCCAGGCATTGCTCCACCACCTCCAACTGAATTGGCGACCTCGCTCAGCTGCCGCTCAATGGCAACGGCTTGCGGATAGTCTGGGGTCCTCGGCCTGTTCGTTGGTCTCAACTCAGCTGTGTCATGCCCATCTTTGATGAGAACCTTCTCGCTTGGCAGAAGGTTGCTCCCGGCGAGTGCACCTATCGGTTCGACCGGGGACTGCTGGCCGTCGCTAGACACATTGGGAGGGGTCCCGCGGTCCGGCATCGCGGTATCGGCCTGGCGCGCCTCGTGCAATTGCTGCTCAAAGGCCTCTTGCCCGGCTTGGCCCGCCTGCTGCTCCTGCAACAGGTCGTGCTGCACCTGCGACGAAGCTGTTACGTTGGTTGGGTCATAATTGTGTCGGTCCACGCTAGCCTCGCATCTACAGAATCATCTAAGCAGGTATCTTAGAGCTATGGCTGATTTTGGGTGACGCGGCCTGATCAGGCGGCGTGGCTTTCAGTGTTCGGAATGACTTCGATTCCGTCGATGAACTTTACACCGGCGATGACTTTCGGC
>NZ_JASAUS010000374.1:0-2783 GCF_029953005.1 Bradyrhizobium sp. Mp27
GTCTCGGTCATGGCGTATCGCTCTCCTCGAGAGGTTCTGGCAGGCTCGTCACCCGCCTCGATACGCCGCCTTCCTCACACCGTCATCACCCAGATTCCGCCATAGCTCTTTGGGGCCTCGGTCCGGTCTTTACGGTTCCGTCCGCGACCGATCCTATTCTTGGACAGGGAAAAGTGCTGCTCGGTCCCACGGCAGTCTTCCTCACAACGCCGGGGCACTGGGTGATCGGCGTACTGATGAACAATCAGTGGTCAGTTGGTGGAGACCCGTTGCGACAGAGCGTCAACCAGTTTCTCGCGCAGCCATTTGTCAACTACAACATGGCGCACGGATGGTTCCTGACAAGTTCACCAGTCATCACATCAAACTGGCTGGCAGCACCGGGACAGCAATGGATCGTCCCGGTTGGGGGCGGCATTGGTCGGATTTTCAAGCTCGGCGACCAGCCTGTGAGTGCATACATATCCGGTTACTACAACGCTGTTCGACCAACCGGCACGCCTAGTTGGCAATTGCGGGCTGAATTGTCGTTGCTCTTTCCAGAGAGGTAAGAATTTGCGAGCGCGGGGCGCTCCGGATGTAACAGAAAGTCCTTCTAGCCGATGGGATTTCTTAGAACGCCATTTTACGAAAAACCCGCTTCAACCGAGGGCAATCGGCGGAGCAGGCTAGTTGACGACGCGAGGCTCGGACAAAATGCGACAAGGAAATGGCCAGGACGAGCCGGCCAGAATTCGGGAACCGTATGATTTGTAATGGTTTTTAGTGGCGCGCTCGGAAGGATTCGAACCTCCGACCCTCGGAATCGAAATCCGCCGGATCTTTCAATAAAATCAACAGCCGGTCCGCACTTTCTGGGTCCGTTCGCCCATTGACGACGCTGGGGAATTTCCTGCGTTCGGAATGCGGGGTGGCCCGGTGAACGTCCGGATCACCCAGATTGACGGCCCCCTACCCAACCTGGCGCTGATGCGGCTGAGTGCCATGGACTTGCCATGGCGTGTGGGTGCTACACGTCACGCGCGAGGGATCGCGGCTCAAGAGCACAAAGACCGGCGGTTCAGAACGCGTCGTTCCAATACACAGTGAGCTGATCAAGCTGGGGCTGCTCGACTACCACGCCAAGATGGTCGCGCGTGGCGAGCAACAGCTGTTCCCGCAGTTGAAGCCGGACACGCGAGGCTTTTTCTCGCGGACACCCTCGCGGTTCTTCGCCGGCTACTTCAAGAGGATCGGCGCCAAGAGCGACAAGAGGCACAACTTCCATTCATTCCGACACGGCGCTGCCGATGCATTCCGGCGCGCGGGGTATCTTGACGAACAGTTTGGGCCGCTCCTGGGTCACACCAAATCGACGACGACCGGCAGATACGGCATCATGCCAGAAGGCCCGCTGCGGGATCGTGTGGCGATGATCGAGGCGATCGGATATAGCCTTTGATCGAAAAACGAGATGGTGTTCAATGACCGAATACTCTGCCAAATTTTTGGGGTCGCTAAAATCAACTTCTGCGGCGCGGTTTCACGCGTCGCAGCGCCTTGCCGCACGGGATCGAAAATTAACGCGGTTGACGGCATTCACTTCTGCATACGTCATCGCGCTCACAATCCTACCTTACTTCATGAAGCTCCCTCAGGAAGTGACGGACAATCTAAATCTGATCACGGTCGCATTCTCGATCATCATCTTGGTATCGTCCTTACTCCAATATTCGAGCGGCGACGTTGTGAACGCGGAGCAGCATCAGCGCTGCGCTCTTGAGATCGATGAAATTCAACGCGACATAAGAATAAAAATGCCCAATGTGACTGAGGCCGAACTTCGAGAGTTCTGCGAGCGATACAACCAGGCGCTTCAGAAATACAGCATCAACCATGATGAGGTTGACTTTATGAAGTATCAACTCGACCGGCCGCACGAATACCCATGGCTGGGATTCTTTGAGCAAATAAGGTTTCGCCTGAAAATCGCGTATTCCTACCACGTTCACACCGCGCTCCTAATAGCGGTCACTGCATTTCTGGCGTGGCTGATTTTCTTCTACGCCTATCCCGCGCGGTTGGTTGCGCACTGAGGGTCACTAACGAACGGGGCGCGGTGTGATCCGCGCCGCTCCTTTCGATGACCGCCGATTAACTGGCGATTGTTTGAGCTAGCGGAGAAATCAGGTCCTTCGCAAGGCATTGGGCCTCGTCGTCGCTAAGACTTCTAATAACCCCGGATGGTGTTTTCACTGCAACGTCGCCTGACGACGACGGACTGACCTGAATGCTCAGATCTGCCGCCAGTTCAATCGGGGCGGACGGGTTGCCCGTCGCGGCCGATTTCAATGCTTCGGCGAAATCTCGCGATTTCGGATATTTGAAATAGGGAAAGTGTTCGTCGTCCAAAACAAAGGCAAATCCGCCCTGCCCAGGTCGATCGCCTTCGTCCATTATAATTTCCTTCAGCGACCACCTGTCGCGAGAGATGTTGAACGCCATCACCACGATCGACTCCTTTGGATTTGCGCCCTACGCGCAGAAAAGCGGGAGGCCAGCAAGCCAGCCCCCCGCCCTATCTCACGACAAAAGCGAGATGATGAGAGCCACCCTAAAAAGGATGGCCGCAACATCTACCTTCACCGCGATTGTGATTCGAGGTTTCATTGCTGATGCCCTCGGATCACGCCGGAGAGCTGGCCCCGCAAATTCGGACAGTAGCTTGAGTGGATTTTCTGCCTGACAGCGGCGAGGATTCTTGCTGCGAATCAGGAGCGAAGATGACGAAGAAGAGCCGCCGG